>JBJDYI010000177.1:0-2025 GCA_051867165.1 Faecousia sp.
AGATCAGGATTTTTTCAATCAGGTGAACGATGCACTCCCTGTCCAGCTCCGTCAGATGCCGGTACTTCTTGAACTGTTCAATCCACTCGATGTTCCCGGAGCTGTTCTCCATGGCCTGACTGCGCTCGTCCTTCAGCTTTCCAAGCTGGCGCTGCCTGTCCGCGATCCTGCGGTCATAACCCGCATGGAACTCCTTGTATTCCTCGCGGCTGATCACGCCGTCTGCCATATCTGAATACAGGTTGATTTTCAAATCCTGATACCGCTTGATTTCATTTTCCAGTGCCGTCATCTGGGCGTCATAGTTGATGATGCGTCGCTCCTGCTCCGGCAGCGATGCAATGTAATCCAGCACCTGTTCCACCTGGGCAATCAGCTCAATATGGTCGTTCACCACCCGGAGAACGATGGATTTCAGCTTGTCCTCGCTGAATGTATGCGGAGAACAACCCTTGCCTGCTTTGTTGGTGGAACAGACCAGGTAACGATACTTTTTCCCGCCGCTGGGGACTGTCTTCCGAACCATGGTGTGTTTGCAGTCGCCGCAGAACACGAAACCTGAAAACAGATGAACCTTTTCCTGCTTCGGCGCTGTACGGACGTCCCGCAGCATCAGATTCTGAACGGTATCAAAATCCGAGCGGCAGATAATGGGCTCATGGTTGTTCTCGATGACAATCCACTCATCCCGGTCATACTCCACGCGCTTTTTGATTTTGTGGTTCGGAGTGCCGGATTTGTGCTGAATCAGCGTTCCGATATAGATTTCATTGGACAGGATTCGCTTCACCAGCATGGGACTCCACTGTGCCTGTTCGTTGCTGCGGAATCCGCAGGAGTAGTTGAAGCCCTGTGCCTGCTTGTATTCCATGGGACTCAGGATGCCCATGCTGTTGAGCCGGTCGGCAATGGCGGAATTGCACAGTCCCTGTATGCGGAGCCGGAAGATCAGCTCCACCGTGCGGGCAGCTTCTTCATCCACCACCAGCCTGTTCCTGTTTGCCTCGTCCTTCCGGTAACCATAGGGTGCAAAGGCTCCGATGAAGTCGCCCATCTTGCGTTTGATGTCCAGCTGAGAGCGAATCTTAACGGATATGTCGCGGCAGTAGGCATCGTTGATCAGATTCTTGAATGGAACGATCAGCGCATCGGACTGCGCCTTTTCGCCGCAGGAATCATAGTTGTCATTGATGGCAATGAACCGCACACCCATGAACGGGAAAATCTTTTCCAGATACCGCCCTGCATCGATGTAGTTTCTGGCAAACCGGCTGAGGTCTTTGCAGATCACACAGTCGATTTTCTTGGCCTTGATGTCCTCCATCATCTGCTTAAAGCCCGGACGTTCAAAGTTGACGCCGGAATAGCCGTCATCCGCATACTCCTTGACGATCACAAATTCCGGATGCCTGCGCACATAGTCCCGGATGATTTCCTTCTGGCTCGTTATGGAATTGCTCTCCGCCTTGTCGCCGTCATCGCGGGAAAGACGGGTATATTCTGCTGCGTTCCAGATTCTGTCTGGCATTTTTATCACCTCCGCTATCATTGTATTGAAATCATCCGGGACAGTCGATGATGTCGATATTTGTTTCATCCCTTGCTGACCTGACTGCGGGCATAGCCTTCCAGCCGGTCATCAATCGTTTCGCGGGTGTTCATAAACCCGATCTTGACGACAACACCGTCGTCAACGTAACAGTAGGGATTGCCGATCTGCTTCAGGTAGGACGCAATGCGTTTTTCTCTCGGCTGACGGCTGTCGATGCGCACATCCCGGCGGTCATGAAGCGTTGCCGGGTCAACCGTCCGGATGTCCACTTTTCTCATTTCATCCAGTGTCATGGTCTGCTCCTTTCCGCACTCACTCTGAGTGCCTGCATATTACAAATAAAGCGCCAGGCTCACCGCAAGGCACTTACAGAATTCCGGGCTGTACAGAATACTGCTGTCCACCCGTCCCATGTATCTGATGATCCGGCGCTTATCCAGCGTTTTCAGCTGCTCCAGGATCACCATGGAAGG
>JBJDYI010000178.1:0-7525 GCA_051867165.1 Faecousia sp.
GGTTGATGCCACTGGCTTTTCGCCAGTGGCATCTATACCGTTTTGATTTTATGGTGCCGGTGACCGGACTCGAACCGGTACGCTGTCGCCAGCGGTGGATTTTGAGTCCACTACGTCTACCATTCCATCACACCGGCAGAATGCTTTTATAGTATAGTATACTTCCGGGAAAAAAGCAAGAGAAAAGTTTTGTCATTATTTGAAAGACGAATTCCCTTGACTTATGGAAGGAGATTTATCATAATATTAGGTAGACCACTGTGAAGTGCTGAACAAGGCTGGAAGATCCGCAGATCCGCACCGGAACAATGGAGTCGGAATGTGTGAAATATTGACGGCATCAGAAATGAGAGAATCAAAATGAAAAAAAGATCCAATAAGAAAACAATCGTTGTATTGCTGATTCTGGTGATCTTCTCCGCTGGATTGCTGGGAGGAATGATCTGGTTCGTGAAGAACCATTTCTTTGTGGGCGGCAAGGCCTATCCCTATCAGGCCCGGGAACTGGACCTTCGGAATCAGATTGTTTCGGTGGCAGACTATGAGGCGATCCGGGAAGAACTGCCTGATTGCACCATCCGCTGGAACATCCCCTTCCAGAACAGTGCCTATCCGGATACCACCACCAGTCTGTCTGTGCGCAATTTGTCTGAGGCAGACCTTCAGGTGCTTTCTTATTTTGAAAAGCTGACGGATGTGGATGCCGTGGGATGCCAGGACTATGAGCTTTTGCAGAAGCTGCAGGCGCAATATCCCCAGGTTCGGCTGACCTATACCGTGACCATTGGCGGCCAGGAGTATGCACAGGACGCGCAGTCGGTTGTCTGCCATGATCTGACGGACGAGGACATTGCCCTGATGGCCTATCTGCCGGATCTGAAATCGGTGGATGCATCGGCCTGTCAGGCTTATGAGCAGATTGGCAAGCTGGGCCAGCGCTATCCCCATTTGGAGATTTCCTATCGGGTGGAGCTGATGGGCCAGATCTTTACGGAGGCTGACACGGAAGCAACTTTCTCTGATGTCGATGTGGATGCGCTGATGGAGAAGCTGGCCTGGCTGCCCCACATGGAAAAAGTCCATCTGGTGGAGCCGGAAGCCAGCGCCCAGTCTCTGCGCCAGCTGATGGATACATACCCCGATGTGACCTTTACCTGGGATAAGACGGTTCTGGGCAAGACCTTCAGCAGCGACCAGACGGAGTTCGATTTCTCCGGCATGGCACTGTCCTCTACCGATCCAGTGGAAGAGGCCATGGCCTATTTCCCCAACGCGGAGAAGGTGATCATGTCCGACTGCGGCATTGACAATGAGACCATGGCAGCCTTCCGGGAGAAGATGCGCCCGGAATACAAGGTGGTTTGGACGGTTTATATCACCAAGAAGCCTGTACGGACGGATCAGGAAGTGATTCATTCTTCCGCCTACAAGGTCTGCTTCATTGACGAGCAAAGCCAGGACCTGCGGTATTGCGAAGATGCCATTGTGGTGGACGTGGGCCATTCCTACATCAAGGATATTTCCTGGGTGGAGGGTATGCCCAATCTGAAATATTTGATTCTGACCCACAACTGGGTCAAAGACCTGACGCCCCTGAGCACCTGCAAGAATCTGGTCTACCTGGAACTGTACTGGAATGATTATAACTACAAGGACTTCACCCCATTGCTGGGCTGCACCGCCCTGGAGGACCTGAATGTTTCCGGCTGCAATCTGGATCTGGAACCGCTGATGCAAATGACCTGGCTGAAGACCCTCTATGCCAACCGCAATGGCGTGACCCTGGAAGAACATCGGATGCTGGAAGAGGCTCTGCCCAACACAAAGGTCGTGACCCAGGAATGGCTGTATACCGGCGGCGGCTGGCGTGAGGTGGAAAACTACTATAAGATGCGGGATATTATGGGCCTGCCCTATAATACCTGGTAATGAAAAGGAAGCCCGAATATGAAAAAATGGATTATTTTGGCCTTGGTGCTGGTGCTGCTGCTGGCAGCCGGCGGCGTGGTGGGCTACAATGTATGGTATCAGAACAGCCATATTTTCGTGGAAGACGCGGTCTATGAAAAAGATCTGACCTTCCTGGACCTGCGGGGCACGGGGGTGTCCCTGGAGCACTATGAGGCGGTGCGGCAGCAGCTGGAATCCTGCGAGATCCGGTATGACCTGCCCTTCCAGGGAAGCTTCTATGCGGACGATACCACGGAACTGACCATCACCTCTTTGACGGACGAGGAAGTGGAACTGCTGGACTATCTGCCCGGCCTGACCGTGGTGCATGCGGAAGGCTGCCGGGATTACGAGCAGCTGCGAGCTCTGCAGGAACGCCGACCGGACTGCAAGGTGACCTATACGGTTTCTCTGTTTGGCCGGGAGTATGCCCAGGATACGAAAGAACTGTCCTTCGGCAGCGAAACGCTGGACATGGAGGAACTGTCGGCGGCTCTGGTAAACCTGCGGCAGATGAAGCGAATCCACTTTGACCAGCCCACGGTGGCGCCGCAGGACCTGGTGGCCCTGATGGAAACCTATCCGGACATCAGCATCACCTGGGAAAAGGATGCCTTTGGCGCCACATACAGCTCCGATGTGACGGAACTGGATCTGACGGGTATGATTTTTGCCTCCCTGGAGGAAGTGGAGCAGGGGACTGCCTATTTCCCGGCACTGGAGAAGGTGATTCTCTCCGAGTGCGGCCCTGCCCAGAAGCAGTGGTTTGACAATGAGACCATGGCGGCGTTCCGTGAAAAAATGCGTTCAGAGTATAAGGTTGTCTGGACGGTCCAGATTAACAATCTGAAAGTACGCACGGATGAAACCTATTTCATGCCGGCCAAGCACCACACGGTGGTCACCAATTTCCAGGCACAGAATCTGAAATACTGCGAAGACATGATCTGCGTGGACCTGGGCCACATGGCCATTACGGACATTACCTTTGTGGAAGGAATGCCTCACCTGAAGTATTTCATCATTGTGGATGCCCCCCTGATGTACATTGATTCCATCAGCACCTGTAAGGAACTGATCTACCTGGAATTCTTCTGGACCTGGCTCAATGACTTTACGCCGCTGCTGGAATGTACCGCCATGCAGGATCTGAACGTTTCCCGCACCAACGGCGACCCCATGGTATTCAAGGAAATGACCTGGCTGAAGAATCTGTGGATTGACGGCAATGATTTGACGGCGGAGGAAAAAGTGGAGCTGGAGGCAGCCCTGCCCAATACCCACATCGAATACTGCTATGGCGTCATGGCCAGAAACGGCTGGCGGGATCTTCAGAACTACTTTGATATGCGGGATCTGCTGGGTATGCCCTATAACACTTGGTAAGAAAAGCTTAAGAATTGGACATAGTCTGTTCACTTGACAGTCTTTTGGCGCCGGGTTATAATGAACAAGAGGAGGGAAGTCAATGAAAAAATTTGTTTATACCCTGACGATTATCCTCCTGGTGTTGATTTTTGGTGTCAGTGCCTTTTTTGTGGGCAGTTATATTGTAGAATCCAGAGAACAAGCCAAGCGCAATGAAGAACTGGCCAATCTGAAAAACAACGTCCGGGAGACAATGTCCACAGACCCGACCGACCTGGAGGAATCCACCCCCGAAGGTACGTTCGGTGCGCTGGATCTTTGGGACGAGAACGGTATTTTGCTGGATTACAGCGAGATCTATGCCAAAAACCCTGACCTGGTAGGCTGGATCCGCATTGATGGGACCAAGCTGGACAACCCTGTGATGCAGACGCCGGAGAACCCCAATTTCTATCTGGACCACGATTTCGATAAAAATTCCAGTGCCTGGGGCGCAATCTATGCCCGGGAAGAGTGTGATGTCAATGCACCCAGCGACAACATCACTCTCTACGGCCATAATATGCGCGATGGCAGTATGTTTGCATCGCTGAATGCCTATACAAACAAGGAGACCTGGGAACAGAACCCGCTGATCTTTTTTGATACCCTGCAGGAGTATCATGTGTACGAGATTTTTGCGGTGTTCAAGACCACGGCCAACCTGGGAGAAGGCTTTACCTATCACAACATGATTGATGCAGCCAGCAAGGAAGAGTTTGACCAGTTTATTGCCACATGCAAGAGTCTGTCCTTCTATGAAACCGGAATTACGCCGGAATATGGCGAAAAGATCATTTGCCTGTCCACCTGTGAGTACACACTGGACAACGGCCGTCTCGTGGTCGCTGCCAGACGCATCAGCTGATTTCCAAAGCCCCGGACACAGTCCGGGGCTTTGACTGTCAAAAACCCTTCGGGCTTTTCCGACAAAGCAGTAGCAGTCTGCGGCGCGTATCATTTTTCGTCTGAAGCGAAAAATTCCACACATGCAGTCTGAAAAGTATTTTCTGTAAGGTACACGCCCCGGCGGAAAATGATTCGACGTTATTTGCCGATGAAGTAGCAAACTCCGCGAGGCTTTTGGAGAGTGGATCTGTTGACATTCCGGCGGAAGAATGGTATGATTCTAATACTATTCTCAAATAAAACGATAACGTTTTATTTGAGAGACACCGCCTTGAGGCGTTGTCATTTTGCGATTTTTAGAAAAGAAAATCGCAAAATCCGTCTCATCATGATCTTCATATTAAAAACATTCATTTGAAAAATGAATGTTTTTAATTGAATATCAGTATAAAGATTATCAAAAGAAAAACAGAGGAGTTAATATCTTATGAGCTTTCAATATCGTGGCCTGAAAGGCGAATACGAGAAGCATGAGGTCACCGATGCCGAAGTGGACCATCGGCTGAAGATGCTGGCCCAGCAGAATCCCCGGATCACCGTGGTGGATGACCGCCCCAGCCGTAATGGCGATGAGGTGGTGCTGGACTATGCCGGTTTCTGTGACGGCGTTCAGTTCCCCGGCGGCACTGCCGAAATGCAGACCCTGGTGCTGGGCAGCAATACCTTTATCCCCGGTTTTGAGGACCAGCTGATTGGCCATATGCCTGGCGACGAAGTGTCTGTGAAGGTCATGTTCCCCACCGAGTACCATGCAGAGAACCTGGCCGGCAAGGCAGCTGAGTTCCGCTGCAAGATCCACCAGATCCGGGAAAAGACCGAGTACCAGATGGACGACGTGTTTGCCATGGAGATGGGCGGCTGCGCTACCTTCGCGGAAATGCGGGAGCAGTATGCCAGAGCTTACCAGGACTATGCCGACAATCAGAGCGAGATGGAACTGCAGGACAACCTGCTGCGCGCCGCTGCCAAGACACTGGAGTTCGTGCCCTCCGACCAGCAGATCGAAGAGGAACTGGATAAGCATCTGGAGACCCTGAAGGGCCAGCTGGCGGAAAAAGGTCTGAATCTGGAGATGTACTGCCAGTTTATGAAGACCGATGTGGAGAAGCTCCGCAAGGATGCCCGGGGCAATGCCATCATGTCCCTGAAGATTCAGGCCACCATTGAAAAGGTGGTGGAACTGGAGAACCTGGAGGTTACGGAAGAGGAGATGGAGGCTGCCCTGGAAGTCATCTGCCGTCAGAACAACATGACCGTTGATATGCTGAAGCCCCATATCGATGAGGAGTTCACCGCTGCAGTGACACGCAGCGTGCTGATGGGCAAGGTCATGCGTCTGATCCGGGATGCCGCCGAAGTCGTCGATGCTTAATGGAATCACCCAAAGGCCGGGATAATTTTCCCGGCCTTTTTCGATGCCTGAAGTTTTATTGGTGAATTTGGCGAAAAGTCAGGATATGATTGACTTATTTGACAAATACTGATAATATTGTTAATTGGGAAGCCATATCAGGGCAGAACTCCGGTCTCCACACACGTGCTGACGCGTGGAACCGGATCATCACACATCCCGGCAGCGCGAAATTGAACCCGGGATGCTCCTTAGGAGGAAAAGAAATACTATGGCAATCGAATTCGTAGATGGCAAGTATGTAGACGAAAAGGGCAACGTCAAGCTGGACCCTACCGTTTACAAGGATTGGCAGATCGCCGAAGAAGCAGAGAAGACCCTGCCTCCCGTGGATTATTTCCGGGAAAAGCTGGGCCTGCTGCCTGACGAGATCATTCCCTACGGCAAGACCCCCAAGATCGACTTCATTAAGGTCATGAACCGGCTGAAAGACAAGCCCGATGGCAAGTTCATCGAAGTCACCGCCATTACCCCGACCCCCTTCGGTGAAGGCAAGTCCACTGTTTCTCTGGGCCTGATTGAGGGCCTGGGCTACATTGGCAAGAATGTGGGCGGCGCGCTCCGTCAGCCCTCCGGCGGCCCCACCATGAACGTCAAGGGTACCGCAGCCGGCGGCGGCAACGCCCTGCTGATGCCCATGACCGAATTCTCACTGGGACTCACCGGTGACATCAATGACATCGTCAATGCGCACAACCTGGCTATGGTGGCCCTGAACGCCCGTATGCAGCATGAGCGCAACAATACCGACGAGTGGCTGGCCAAGAAGGGCCTGCGCCGTCTGGACATCGACCCCAAGCGGGTGGAACTGGGATGGGTCATGGACTTCTGCGCCCAGGGCCTGCGCAACATCATCATGGGCATCGGCGGTCGTCTGGACGGCTTCATGATGGAGTCCAAATTCGGCATCGCCGTTGGCTCCGAGCTGATGGCCATCCTGGCTGTTGCCAAGGATCTGAAGGATCTGCGGGAGCGCATTGGCAAGATCGTGGTGGCTTATTCCAAGACCGGTGAGCCTGTCACCACCGAGGATCTGGATGTGGCTGGCGCTATGTGTGCCTGGATGCGCAACACCATCAACCCCACCATGTGTTACAGCGTGGAGCATCAGCCGGTGCTGATTCACGCCGGTCCCTTTGCCAACATCGCCATCGGCCAGTCCTCTGTGATTGCGGACCGTCTGGCCCTGAAGCTGTTTGATTACCATGTTACCGAGTCCGGCTTTGCTGCCGACATCGGTTTTGAGAAGTTCTGGAACGTCAAGACCCGGCTGTCCGGTCTGACTCCCAACGTTTCCGTGCTGGTTGCCACGGTCCGTGCGCTGAAGATGCATGGCGGCGGCCCCAAGGTTACCCCCGGCGCGCCTCTGCCCAAGGAATACACCGAGGAGAATCTGGAGCTGCTGGAAAAGGGTACCTGCAACCTGTTCCACCATGTGAACACCATCAAGAAGTCCGGCATCAACCCTGTGGTCTGTATCAACCGGTTCTACACCGATACCGATGCGGAAATCGCGTTGCTGAAAAAGATGTGCGCGGAACGGGGCATCCGCTGCGCCGAATCCAACCACTGGCGTTACGGCGGTGAGGGCGCTGCCGAGCTGGCCCGGGTGGTTGTGGAAGCCTGCGAGGATCCCGTGGAAATCAAGTTCCTGTATGATCTGGAAATGCCCCTGCGCCAGCGTGTGGAGCTGATTGCCAAGGAAGTTTACGGCGCTGACGGCGTGGACTGGGCACCTCTGGCGGTGGAGAAAGCCAAGCGGTTCGAAACCGATCCCAAGTATGCGGATTACTGCACCATGATGGTCAAAACCCACCTGTCCCTTTCCGATGATCCCACCAAGAAGGG
>JBJDYI010000179.1:0-7478 GCA_051867165.1 Faecousia sp.
TGAATTCATCATACTCTTCCAGAAAAGAATCCTCAAGGATGCCGAGGATATCCCTTCGGTTGTCCTCCCAGTATTCCCGCGCCAGTTGAGAGGCCACAGCCTCCAGCTGAACGGCAAGGCTTTCGCCTGCCGGAACGCCGTAGTTTTTCTCCAGCATGGAAGACACAGCCGGAATGTGCTCCTCCCGCAGTTCCCACAGGTTCAGACTTCTGGAATTGGGTCGGGTGCCGGTATCCGAAACATCAAACACATAGCGCAGTCGCTCGCGGTCGCCGCTGGTATCGATGAGCGCGATGCCCTTAGAACCGCGCCGCACATACCGGCGCATCGTATTGTTCCAGACGTCGAACTCCGCACAGGCGGTTGCGTCCGGGCGCTGGGCATGGATCATGACCTGCTCGTGATACGGGTATTTGTACAGCCTCGACGCGGTGGCGAGGAAGGACTGCCAGCGCTCCAGGCTTCCGGTCAGCTGCCGCTGAGCTTCTTCCGACATTCTTCGGTACTCCTGCAATTTGCTTGCCATAGATCACGTCTCCTTTCCAAAAGAAAAGAGCGCCCACATGATAATGGACGCTCCCAATTTGAATTGTATTCAGTTTTCCCGTCTGATCTCAATCATCCGGCGCGGTTTTTTGCCCGGCGCATTGTGCCGGAGTCCGAACACCATATCCGGCGTCCGTTCAAAATAGCCAATATCTTTTTTCCAGCTCATCCCGCATTTACAATGCTGCAGACCGATGAACTGCTGTTTCATCTTCCTTCCGCAGTTCGGGCAGACCTTATTGCTCTTTCCCATCGTCTTAAATATCCAGACTGTTTTCGTCCAGCAGGAAATCATAGACGCTCATAATCAGGACCCCATTCTCATTGTAATGCGGTGCCGGAGTATCCTTGGTGATGATAATCCGCTTGAAGAAATCTCCGGTCAGCATCAGAGAACGCTGTTCCTGCTCCATCTTTGCCTGATCCGGAATCGCGTAAGCGGACTGGATATAGTAGCGTTTGGAGCCTTTGTTGCAGACGAAGTCAATTTCCAGCTGTTTGCGGATGCTGTTGCCCTTTTCGTTGGTATCATACTGCATGATAACACCCACATCCACATTGAAGCCGCGGATTTTCAGCTCATTGAAAATGATGTTTTCCATGCTGTGCGTTTCTTCCAGCTGTCTGAAATTCAGGCGGGCATTTCTCAGCCCCATGTCGGTGAAGTAGTATTTCACCGGGGTATCAATGTATTTTTTGCCTTTTACATCATACCGGACAGCGCTGTCGATCAGGAAGGAATCGCAGAGATAATCAATATACTTCTTGATCGTATTGCTGCTGATTTTCTTGTTCTTGACCGACCGGAAGGTTGCGGCAAGTTTTTCAGGGTTTGTCAGCGAACCGATTGCGGAGGATAGAATGTTCAGAAGCTCTTCCAGCTCCGCCTTGTTTCGGATGTTGTGCCTTCCGACAATATCCGAAATATAGGTCTCCTCAAAGAGAGATTTCAGAAACGCGATTTTCTGATCCGGAGTGGTAAAGCTCAGCACCAGCGGCAGACCGCCGTACAGCATATACTCATTCCAACCATCCTGCTTCGTGCCGGGATAAACCGACATGAATTCCGCAAAGCTGAGTGGGTACATATGCACCTCATCGCCGCGTCCTCTGAACTCGGTGATCACATCTTTGGAAAGAAAGCGGGCATTACTTCCGGTCACATACACATCCACGTTTTTCATTCGGGTCAGGCTGTTCAGGATTGCCTCAAATTCCCCAAGCAGCTGCACCTCGTCAAGCAGCACATAATACATGCCGTCGTCTTTGATCTTCTCCTTCAGGTAAGGATAGAGCACATCGGGATCGCGGTACTGCTTGTTTTCATAAGCATCAAACGCAATCTCAATGATGTGGCTTTTTTCTATTCCTTCTGAAAGCAGGTAATCCTTGAAGAGAGTGAACAGAAGATAAGATTTTCCGCATCTCCTCATGCCGGTTATCACTTTAATCAATCCGTTATGCTTCTTGCTGATCAGCAGATTCAGGTAACGGTCTCTTTTAATTTCCATGCAGCGCACCTCCTATTGCGGATTTTTGCGGTTTACTGCAATTATCCGCAATAGTATTATACCACGCGCGAAGTCATTTTACAACCGGTCTACGAAAGATTTTTGCGGTTTCCCGCAAAAATCTGAAATAGGAATCAAGCCGTATTCCGAAATCCGGTGCGCCTGCACCTTTTTTCGGAATAGAATCAGATATCGAAATCGGGGTAGAGCTCCAGCTGCCCGAACTCCTCATCGGTCATTGTTGCCAGTTTTGTAAGCGTTGATTCGGTCAGCGACAACAGCTGCACCTCGTCGCGTTCCAGGTACTTCTTCATTTCCGTGAGCTTCTGTATCAGGCCGGTGCGGCTGCTGCCGGCGCTGTAGATGCACATCAGATTCATCTCGTCATTGGTGAAATTCATCATATCAGATCCCTTTCTGCGCTTTTCGTCTGCGCGGTCTTTTCGCTTCTGGACGGCGCGGGTGCATGGAGCATTGCCAACACGGAAGGCTTTTTGCCCGGTTCAGAAACCTGCTTATCTTCCTGAACGACCTGTCTGGCTGCTTCAAACAGAGCCGATAAATCGGGAGCCTTGGGTTTGGTCTCCGGCTGTTCCTTTGGACCGTTGTTGATGATGCCGTCGATCATCCCGTAATCGTCCTCCATGGACATCTCCGCATTTTTCAGGTAATTGTCCGGAAGAAACGCCGGAAACTGAACAAAGCCCACGCTGTCCACATAATGAGAGCTTACCGCACCCTGCTGCTTTAAGACAACAATGTCGCTGACAGACAGGCTGTGCCCGGTAAAATCCTGCGGGTGGGCAGTGTTGAACTTCATGTACAGGTCATCCAGGCGGGCTTCTGTACTGCCGTCAGACGGAAGAGAGCCGGAATAAACCGCCTCATAATGGTCAAATGCAGGCTCAAGACCATGTTCCCGGAGATACTGAGAATTCATAAAGCGAAGCTCGGCCAGTTCCGGATCTCTGCGGAGCTGATAAATGCAGTAGCTGTCTGCCGGATTCTGCTGGAAGGCTTTCTGCCATCTGTTTTCCGTGGCGACAGGAAACTGCTCCTTTACCGCCTCCCAGTCTGCGCGGTCAATGCCGAAAATGCCGTCATGATTCAGAATCTCCGTCTGTTCAAAAGCCATCGCCTCGGTATTGTCCCCATAGAGAAGATATACCGGCACATCGCGTTCAAACAGCTCCATGGCGCGTTCCTTTGTCAGCGGGAGCATCGCATCATCCGTATAGCCGTAAGCGTTCCGCGCCTCCACGGAAATTGCCGGGTCAGCCGGAGTATCCGTCTCCGGCTCCGGGTTTTCCTGCACAGGCGGCTCAATGGCAATCACCGCATCCTGCGCGGCCTGCAATTCATCCAGTATCCCGATGTCCGCAACCTGAAGCGGGGCGTTCTGCCCGATTCCATGGGAGTTGCAGATTTCCAGTGCCGATTCGGCCAGCGTGCTGATCTCCATATCCAGCTGACCGCCGTCGAGTTCCTTCATGGATGCCTTATCGTAAATCGTGTAATCCACGCCGGTGTCCGTGCGCTGAACATGAAGATACCGGTCATCCACGGCATAAAGGCGCTCCATCGCCATGGCAGGTTCAGCAGCAATCAGCTCCGCCTCGCGCTCTTTCAGGATTTCCGCATAGTGCCGGTCGATATCGTTGATAAGGCCGTCGGCGGTCTTGCTGATCACCTCCAGGCTTTCCCGCAGCTCCGGCAGGGTTTTATCCTTTGACCAGGACGCGATATAGCCGAAACTGTTATCACCGGTGGCGATGCCGTAATAGGCGCACACTGCATAGGAGATGCTTTCCGCCTGCACCTCTTCGGTACTGCGGGAGAGTTCTGGTGTTTTCTCCTCAGTATCTTTGGTTCGATTGTGAAGCAGCGCGTGCGCCATCTCATGTATGACCGCAGATACCGTCTGCACCTCGCTCATGCCTTTGCGGATGGCGATATCCTGATGCTCCAGGTCAAAGTAACCGTCCATGCCGCCGCCCATCACTTCAATGGAGATAGGAACCGGAGAGGAGCGGCGCAGCGCCTCCATGAACACATCGTAATTCGCCACATTGCCCGACAGATCATGGGCCAGCTGGGGCAAAGGCTTGCCCTCGGTCTGTGAAACGTCGAATACTGTCACCGGCTTGTACATGGGAATCTGGATGGTCTTTTCCTCCGTAATGATTTTCCCGTCCGCATCCAGCATGGGAAGCTGCGTATCCGGGTCGAGTTTTTCCTGCTCGATTTTCTTCTTGAAGGGAGTCGGGGCAATGATTTTTATGCCGTGTTCTCCCTTGATGACATTTCTGCCGAACTGATTCTTCCATTTGTTGAAGCCCGCCACCAATGTGGCGTCCGGCTTCTGCATATGGATCAGCACCTGATTGTTTACGCTGTAATGGTGAAACCGGCTCATGGTCTGAAGGTATTGTGCATAGGTCTCCGACTGGAACAGCTCCTTGATGCCGTCCTCAATGCTTGCCGTGATCTCCTTCAGCCTGTCCCTGCTGCTCTGTTTTTCTGCCATATACCATCCTTTCCGGGAAACAGGGCGCAGAGCCGAAGCCCTGCGCCTATCTCCCTGCATTATTCGTCCGAATCGCGGCCTTTACTTCTGTCCGGCGGGACGGTGCCGGCCTCCTTTGCACGCCTGCTGGCCGCCTCGCGCCGCGCTCTGGAAAACGGCTCACGGACGGAAACACAGCTTTTCGGCACAATATAGCTTTTCGCACCGGCAGAGGAGCGTTTTTTCTCCTCATACACTTCTTCCGGACATTTTTTGCAAAGGGCGTCCAGCTTTTTAATCAGCCTCCTGTCATAGGTGTAGACGCTGGCGGTATCGTCTGCATCGGAAAACAGGATGATCGTTTCGCGTTCTGCGGGGCTCAGCTTCATGCGCCGGTTTTCTCCCTGTCAAACTCCAGAGCATAGCTGGATTTCTGCCCGTCGTCCGTCAGTACGAGGTAGGCGGAATAGCTTTTTCCGGTCTTTTCGGAATACATGCCGCTGACAAAAGTTTTTCCATCCTTCAGAAGCGCCTCCGCCATCTTTTTTGTCAGAATGATGTGCTTTGCGGACAGATAGCGGTTGTCCTTCCAGAGTCCGAAGCGGCAGTCGCGGCGCTCACAGAAAAAGCCGGTCTTGCTCTCCGTAACCGGACCGCCGCAGCGAGGGCATTTTCCAACCACCGGGCGTCCTGACGGGAACAGCACCTCTGCACCGCTCACAGGTTCGTAGTCGCGCACCAATTTGGAAACCATGCGGCTGATCTGCTCCATGAACGCCTCTGGGGAGAGCTCGCCGCGCTCGATCTCTTTCAGCATGTTCTCCCATTCCGCAGTCAGAAGCGGAGACTGAAGCTGTTCCGGAAGCACCGTGATCAGGGAGATACCGATGTCCTGCGGAACCAGGCTGACCGCCTTTTTATTCTTCTTTCGCTCCACAAAACCGGAGGAAACCAGCTTCTCCAGAATCCCGGCGCGGGTGGCGGGTGTGCCCAGCCCCTTGCGCTCGGCATCATCCGGCATCTCTTTCGCCCCGGCATTCTCCATGGCGGAAAGCAGCGTGTCCTCGGTGTATCGGGCAGGCGGCTTTGTCTTTCCTTCCTCCAGCGAAACGGCGAAACTGTCAATGGACTGTCCTTCCGTCATCGGAGGGAGCACCTTTTCCTTCTGTTCGCCCGCCGCATAGCCTTTCCAGCCAGCGTTCAGCACCGTTTTGCCCTTTGCGGTGAATATCTGCCCGCCGCATTCGACGGTTACTACCGTTTCCAGATAGGAATACGGCGCACTGACCGCCATCAGCACCTGACGGGCAACCAGCTTCAACACCTCGCGTTCTCCGGCTGTCAGCGCAGACAGTTCAGCTTCTCCGGCAGCCATCGTAGGAATGACGGCATGGTGATCGGAAACCTTACGGCTGTCGCAGACCTGCTTTGCAAACACATCTCCGACCGATACGCCGAGAATACCGGCGGCGCAGGCAGCGACGGCCGGGACCCCGTTTTCCATATCGTCCGTCAGGAAACGGCTGTCGGTTCGAGGATAGGTGCAGAGCTTTTTCTCATACAGGGACTGAAGGTAGTCCAGCGTCTGCTGGGCGGTGAAGCCCAGGATGCGGTTGGCATCTCTCTGGAGCGTCGTCAGGTCATAGAGCGCAGGAGCTTTTTCAGATTTTTCTTTCTGCTCCACGCTGCGGATCACTGCCGGCACTCCTGAACAGGCAGATTTCAGATTTTCCGCATCCGGCTTGTTTTTCAGCTTTTCACTGACAGCTGTAAAATCGCCGGTATCCAGCTTCACCGTATAAAAAGGCTCCGGCTGAAATGCCTTGATTTCCGCTTCCCGCTGTACCAGCAGCGCCAGTGTAGGCGACACCACGCGTCCGACATTCAGCGTGCGGTGATACAGCACCGAGAAAAGCCGGGTAGCGTTGATGCCCACCAGCCAGTCCGCCTTGCTTCTGCAAAGCGCAGCATCATAGAGATGGTCGTACTCACTGCCGTCGCGCAGATTTTCAAAACCCTCGCGGATTGCCGCGTCCTCCATGGAAGAAATCCAGAGGCGCTTCACGGGTTTCACGCAGCCCGCCAGCAGATAGACGGTGCGGAAAATCAGCTCGCCCTCGCGTCCCGCGTCGCAGGCGTTGATGATTTCCGTCACATCCGAACGGCGCATCAGCTCCGTCAGCAGATCCAGCTGCTTTTTCTTATCACGCCCGACGCTGTACTGCCAGCTTTCAGGAATGATGGGGAGCTGTTCGCGGCTCCATCTGGCATACGCCTCGTCATACACCTCAGCGGAGGCCAGCTCCGCCAGATGGCCGAAGCACCAGGAAACGAGATAATTCTCATCCTCGAAATAACCGTCCCGGCGCTTGTCAGCGCCAAGGACGGCAGAAATAGATTTTGCCACAGAGGGCTTTTCGGTAATCACAAGCTTCATATCGTTATCCTTCCTTTCTCTGATTGGTGCAGATGCTGTCTGCGCCATTACGCTTCATCCGTTTCCTCCGGCTGATCGTCCTCGATGATGTATTCCTCCTCATCATCTTCGTCGTCATCGCCGAAGTCGTAATCGTCCAGATCATCGGGGCCCTTGGTATCAGGCTTCTGCTTTCTGAACTTGAACCAGTACACAGCGCCGCCCGCACCCAGACCGGCGATCAGCAAGAGGAGAAGCAGAGGAGCGGAGCTGCTCTTTTCAGGCTCCGGTTCTTCCGGCTCCTCCGGAACGACGGTGGGTTCCGGTTCCTCCTTTACCGTTCCAGTGCATTCTGTCAGGTTGGTCTTGCAGACCGGGCAGTTCAAATCTACATCGCCGGCTTCACAGCGGTCGGTACAGGTGCATTTGACCGTAACCTCGCCATCCTGCATCAGCGCCATCAGGTCAGCCTCGTCCACCAGATTCAGAAAATAGACGT
>JBJDYI010000180.1:0-7441 GCA_051867165.1 Faecousia sp.
AATTTGTCCAAGGTGTTTGGTTTGTCTTTACGTTATTCAATTTACAAGGTACAGTTCAGATCGCTTTTGCAGTCATATTTGTTACCGCTGCGAACTTATTTAGTTTAGCACATCGTTTTTGATTTGTCAAGAACTTTTTAAGGTTTTTTAAATCTTTTTCGATGTTTTGTTGCGCTCCAGGTTTTTGTCTTTCATCACACAACTTTTTTAGTTTATCACATCTCATTCAGTTTGTCAAGAACTTTTTCAAGTTTTAGCAAACTTTATTTTGTTGTGACCGCTGCGCTTCTGCATCTTTGCTTTCTGCACAACTTTTTTATGATATCACATTGGCTTCAACTTGTCAAGCGCATTTTCTTGCATTTTGAAGTTTTTTGTGTTATCCTGCTGCCCTCGCGGACAGCTTGCGTATATTAGCACACCAGAATCCAATTGTCAAGCACTTTTTGACAAATTTTGCCGTTCTTTTTTGTGCACAATCTCCGGGTGCATGATCGTCTTCCCCCTTTATCATTTTCGACTGGAAAGGGTGCTGCTGATGCTCGTTAACGCGTCTCCCGCTTCCAAACTGGTCTCCTGCTGGGCTGCCAGGTCCCCAAGACTTACCATGCCGCACAGACGGCCATTCTCCAGCACCGGCAGACGCCGGACCTGCTCCCGTCCCATCAGGCCTGCTGCCATGTCAGTGTCCATATCTGGCCGGGCAGAGACAATTTGAGTTGTCATCACATCCCGCACCGGGGTATTGGCCGGGGACCGCCCCGAGGCCAGGCATCGTGTCACCAAGTCTCGGTCCGTCACCAGACCGCAAAGCCGCCCATCGCCGCCGCAGACCGGAAGAATACCAATGTTGTAGTTGGTCAGGGTTCTGGCCGCCACCGCCACCGTCTCATCCGGGTGGATCCGGATTACTGTTTCTGTCATGATTTCCCGCAGTTTCATAAAAATCCCTCCTTGCCCGGAGTATGGACAAGGAGGGGAGCTTTTATTCCATGCGCGCAAACCTCCGACCCGGAGCATCACCGCAGCCGCGATGCTTCTTTCTATATTATAGAAAAAGCCCCGGAATCACGGTGGATTCCGGGGCAGCGGTATACTTACTTGATCAGCAGTTCCGCAATCTGGATGGCATTGGTGGCTGCGCCCTTCCGGACCTGGTCGCCGCAGCACCACAGGCAGATGCCGTTTTCATCCGTCAAGTCAGGACGGATGCGGCCCACAAAGACGATGTCCTGGTCAGAGGTCTCCAGCGGCATGGGATAGCGTTTGTTTGCCAGGTCATCCACCAGCCGGCAGCCGGGCGCCTTGGCAATGACCTCCCGTGCCTGCGCAACGGTGACAGGCACGTCAAAGTGGCAGCTGACAGAGATAGAATGGCTGCGGACCACGGGAACCCGAACACAGGTGCAGCTGACTTTCAGCTCCGGCAGATGCATGATCTTCCGGCCCTCGTTCTGCATCTTCATCTCCTCGCTGGTGTAGCCTTCAAAGGCTTCGCCGCCGATCTGGGGGATCAGATTATAGGCGATCTGGTGGGAGAATACCTGGGGCTCATATTCCTTTCCCTCCCGGAGGGCTTCCACTTCGTTCATCAGCTCAACAGGTCCGCCGGCACCGGCACCGGAGACTGCCTGATAGGTGGAGGCCGTCATGGTGCGGATGGGGGCAATGGAATTCAGGGCATTGACGGCAGTCAGCGTGATGATGGTGGAACAGTTGGGATTGCTGATAATGCCACTATGCCAGGATGTATCCTCAGGATTGATCTCCGGTACAATCAGAGGCACCTTGGGGTCCATACGGAAGGCAGAGGAATTGTCCACGAATACGGCCCCGGCTTTGACGATGGCAGGGGCATACTGCTTGGCGATGGCGTTCTGGGCGGCGCCGAGGACAATGTCCACACCCTCAAAAGCGGTATCACAGGCTTCCTGGATGGCAATTTCCTCTCCCTTAAAGGTAACGGTCTTGCCCACGCTGCGCTTGGATGCCAGAGGAATCAGCTTTCCAACAGGAAAATTCCGCTCCTGCAGAATCTTGATCATTTCCTGGCCTACGGCGCCGCTGGCGCCCAGAATGGCAACGGTGTAAAGTTTCATAAAAGCAACCTCCAAAAATCAACGCAGGGGCGGCCAAAGGCCGCCCGCAGGCGGAAAATCCCGCCCCTACATTCTTATTTATTTATTCACAAAGCTGTTGTACAGCACCCGGATGGCAGACTCAAAATCCTTGTTGTCCACGCCGAAGATGATGTTCAGTTCGTCGGGGCCCTGGTTGATCATGCGGATATTGATGTTGCTTTCGCCCAGCGCCGCAAAAATCTTGCCGGAAATACCAGGACGGAAGGCCATCTTCCGGCCAACAGCGGCAACCACGGCAATGTTGTGGTGGACTTCCAAGGTATCCGGTTCAGCTTCCTGCTGGATCTCCGCCATGATGGTATACAGTTCCTTTTCGATGGCCTTGGTGGGCAGCACCACGGATACGTTGTCGATGCCGTTGGGCACATAGTCCACAGAAATCTTATGCCGCACCAGCACTTTCAGAACCTTATACAGCACACCCACCTGGTTGCTCATGCCACGCTTGCTGAGGGAGATAATGGAGAAGTCCTTCTTGCCGGTGATGCCGGTGATAAACCGGTCGGGATCATGGTCTTCGTCAAAATTCTCCTGGATCATGGTACCGGGAGCCTCGGGGTCGTTGGTATTGCGGATGTTCACGGGAATGTTCTTCTCCCGGACAGGGAAAATGCAATCCTCGTGAAGAACCTGGGCGCCGGAGTAGCTCAGTTCCCGCAATTCGTCATAGGTTACTTCCGGAATGGCCTGGGGATCCGACACAATCCGGGGATCCGCCATGAGAATACCGGACACATCCGTCCAGTTTTCGTAGACATCCGCGTCCAGCGCGGCTGCCGCCAGGGAGCCGGTGATGTCACTGCCGCCCCGGGAAAAGGTATGAATGGCGCCATCGGGCATAGAACCATAGAAGCCGGGGATCACCACGCCCACACCGGGGGTCATTCGCTCCTGGAGCGCCGCGTAGGATTCCTCCTGATTCACGCTGCCATCCATATTGAACTTCACCCAGTCCGCCGCATCGATGAACCGGAAGCCCAGATACGCCGCCATGAGCTTGGCGGAAAAATACTCGCCACGGCTGACCAGCTCCTCCCGGGTAATCTGCTTGGCCTCGATGCGGTTTTTCACTTCCCGCAGTTCCGGGCCCACATCCAGCTGGAGACCCAGAGCATTCTGGATTCCCAGGTACCGGGAAGTGATCATATCAAAGATCTGGCCGCAGTCCACGCCATACTTCACATGGGAGTAGCACAGATACAGCAGGTCTGTCAGCTTATGGTCGCCGCTGAAGCGCTTGCCCGCGGCGGATACAATGACGACCCTTCGCTCCGGATCTGCCAGCAGAATCTCCCGGACTTTCCGGTACTGGCCCGCATCCGCCATGGAGCTGCCGCCGAATTTCACAACTTTCATCGTTTTTACCTCTCTTCGCAATGCCAATGGTCAGTTGGCAACAAAATCGCGCATAGAATCTCTATATGCGCTTGTTATGATTTCAAAAATCAGTTTTGAATCGCTGCCACAAAGGCTTCAGGATTTTCCTTGATCCAGGCGTGCATCTTATTCACAGGGACGGGAGCCGTGATCACCGCGTCACCCCAGGTTTCGGCTACTTCGCCATTCCAGCCACCCCGGACATACCAGGAAAGCATATCGGAATTGTCCACCTCCACGGGATCGCCATAGACACTGTAAAAACCCTTGCCTTCCAGCAGATCCACCAGATCCTGCACCACATTGTAGGCGGTGGGATACCGGCCGGCGCCCTGGCCATAGAAGCTCATGGTGCCGGAGGTCTCGCCAACCAGGGTGATCAGATTGTAGTTCATGGGAACAGCCGCTTCCAGAGAGCCTTCCTTCACCAGTGTGGGGTGAACGTAGACACTGTACCGGCCGTCCACTGCCTTGCCGGTGGAAATCAGCTTGCACACCCGGCCATGGGCCTTGAAATTGTCCACATCCCCAGCCGTGATTTTGCTGATGCCCGCCGCAGGAACCTGATCCCGTTTCAGGCTGACACCGAAGGCAATGTTGGCCGAGAGAATCACTTTGTGCCAGGTATCGATGCCGTCCACGTCGGTGGAGGGGTTTGCCTCCGCATAGCCAAGGGCCTGGGCCTGCTTCAGCGCGTCATGATAGTCAAGACCGTTTCTGGTCATGTTATCCAGAATATAGTTGCAGGTGCCGTTCATGATGCCGCCCACCTGATGGATGGTCTGGACCCGGCGGGACCGTTCCACTTCAGACAGCCAGCCGATACCGCCGCCCACAGCCGCGGTGCAGCGGAACTTCAGTCCTTTTTCCCTGGCCAGGGGCAGCAGCTCATCATAAAAGGTGGCAACCAGCGCCTTATTGGAGGTGACAATGTTTTTGCCGGCTTCCATGGCCGCCCGGACAAATTCATAGGCCGGATGCAGTCCGCCCATGGCCTCCACCACGGTATCAATGGTGTCGTCCTTCAGAATACTCTGAAAATCCCGGGTCACCTCCGCATCCGGAACCGTGACATCCTCCAGACAGCAGATTTTCACCACTTCAATGTCAGGTTTCCCTGCCACAATATCATATACACCACGGCCTACAACGCCAAAGCCCAGCAAACCGATTCTCATGAAATTATCCTCCGTTATTTCCAGTATTTTTGTATGGCTTCACAAAGAACTGTGCTTGCGTCAAAAACACTTGCATTTTCACGAAAAACAGTATATCATATACCTACTCAAATTTCAACTGCATAAAACGCAAACCTTTTCCGGGGTTTTTCTGGCTTTTTGTGCAAAACGTTATAAAATTTTGTCATTTCAGGAGGCTACTATGTTGTATCATTCCACCCGTAGCGATAAATCCTTCGTTGACAGCGCCCAGGCGGTACTGGAAGGTCTGGCTCCCGACGGCGGCCTGTATATGCCCCAGGCCATTCCCGCCTTCGACTGGAAAGCCTGCCTGCAGGGCTCTTCCCTGGACATGGCCACTGCTATCCTTTCGGCGCTGCTGCCGGATATCCCCAATATGGAGAATCTGGTGAAGAAAGCCTACACCGGCAAGTTCGAAACCGAGGACCTGACCCCCACCGTAAGCGTGGGCGACTTCCATGTGCTGGAGCTGTTCCGTGGCCCTACCTCCGCGTTCAAGGATGTGGCTCTGTCCATGCTGCCCCAGCTGCTGACCGCATCCAAAACCGCCAAGGGGATGCACAAGGACATTCTGATTCTCACTGCCACCTCCGGCGACACCGGCAAGGCCGCCCTGGAGGGGTTCCACGATGTGGATGGAATCCGGATCTGTGTCTTTTACCCTTACGGCGGCGTCTCCCAGGTTCAGCGTGCCCAGATGGTGACCCAGGAGGGCAATAACGTGGCCGTCTGCGCCGTTCACGGGAATTTTGACGATGCTCAGACCGGCGTGAAGAACATTTTCGCCGCCTGCCAGGGAAAGGATCTGCCCTATGCCCTGTCCAGCGCCAACTCCATCAACATCGGCCGTCTGGCGCCCCAGGTCATGTACTACTTCCGGGCCTACCGGGATCTGATGGACGCAGGTAAAATCCAGCTGGGCGATGAGGTGAACTTCTCCGTTCCCACCGGCAACTTCGGTGATATTCTGGCAGGTTATCTGGCCAAAAAGATGGGCCTGCCCGTGGGGAAACTGCTGTGCGCCTCCAACGCCAACAACGTGCTGACGGATTTTATCACCACCGGCACTTACGACAAGCGCCGTCCCCTGCTGAAGACCACCTCTCCCTCCATGGACATTCTGGTGTCCTCCAATCTGGAACGGCTGCTGTACCTGCTGAGCGGTGACACCGAACTGGTGGCATCTCTCATGAAGCAGCTGAACACCGAAGGCTGCTACACGGTTCCTGGTGATCTGCTTGAAAAAATTCAGGCGGAATTCTGCTGCGGCTGCTGCGACGATGACCGGGCCAGTGAAATCATGGGCCGGGTTTACCGGGACCTGGGATATCTCTGTGATCCTCACACCGCTGCCGGCTGGGCTGCCGCCGAGGACTACGCTGCCCAGACTCATGACTCCCGTCCCATGGTGGTGCTGTCCACCGCTTCTCCTTACAAGTTCCCCGTGGCCGTGCTGACCGCCATCGGCGGCGACACCAGCGGTGACGAGTTCACCCAGATGGAGCGGCTGTCCGCCCTCTCCGGTGTGCCCATTCCCAAGAATCTGGCCGGGCTTCAGGGCAAGCGCGAGCGTCATACCGGTGTCATCCGCAAGGAAGAGATGCTGGATTATGTGCTGAATCTATAAAACCATATCCGGCCTGCCATCAGGGAGCGCCCTGGGGATGTTTCCTGAATCAGGATCGGGCATCTGTCACCATCGGGAGGGTCAAGGCCCTCCCCAACTTTTCTATTGTACATTTGGAGAACATCATGAAACGAGTTACCATCCGCGTTCCTGCCACCACGGCAAACCTGGGCCCCGGCTTCGATGCGTTCGGCTGCGCCCTGGGGCTTTACACCGACGTCACCTTCGAGGAAACCGACGAGGGTCTGTCCATCACCGGCTGTCCGGAAGAATTTTCCGGCCCGGACAATCTGGTTTACGAATCCTACTGCGCCGTCTTAAATACCATGAGCGAAGAGGTCCGGGGCGTCAAAATTCATATCGACGCCCACATCCCCATCTGCCGGGGCCTTGGCTCCTCCGCCGCCTTACTGGTGGCCGGTGCCATGGGCGCCAACGTCCTGCGGGGCAACAAGCTCTCCACCCAGGGCCTGCTGAACATCACCAACGCCATGGAAGGTCACCCCGATAACCTGGCCCCCGCTTTCTACGGCGGTCTGACGGCCTCCATGGTGGACAACGGCCTGCCGGTCTGCGTCAATTTTCCCCTGCACCCTGACTGGGAATTTGTGGCCCTGATTCCGGAATTCAATCTGCCCACCACCCTGGCCCGCTCGGTTCTTCCCGAGCAGGTGAGCCGGGCGGACGCCATCTACAATGTCTCCCACGGCGCTCTGGTGCTGAAAGCCCTGGAACTGGGAGAGGAAAAGCTGCTGCGCACCGCCATGCAGGACAGGCTCCACCAGAATTACCGGAAAAAGCTGATCCCGGATTACGAGAAAATCGAAGCCCTGGTGCGCACCACCGGCGCCGGCTTCTGTCTCAGCGGCGCCGGCCCTACCCTGCTGTGCATCACAAGGTCTGCCCGGCTGAAGGAAGTGCTGGCCCAGAAACTGGACAGCATCACAGAGCATACCTGGGAAATGATCCCCCTGCGGGTGGAATTCCAGGGTGCACACATCGTCAGCGTTGAAGAATAAAAAACCCGGCGACAAACGTCGCCTGCATCTGTCAAGTAGAAGTAGACAAGTAAAAAACCATAGTATCAAAAGCCCAGT
>JBJDYI010000181.1:0-7410 GCA_051867165.1 Faecousia sp.
ACAAGTATGTCACCAAGCGCGCCATCGAGCTGATGGGCACCAAGGACATCAAGCTTGTCAACTGCCACCTGGGCAACGGTTCCTCCATGTCCGCTGTCAAGGACGGCAAGTGCCAGGATACCTCCATGGGCCTGACCCCTCTGGCCGGTGTTCCCATGGGTACCCGTTCCGGCGACCTGGATCCCGCTGTTGTTCAGTTCATCATGAACAAGTATGGCATGAGCGCCGACGAGGCTCTGAACATGCTGAACAAGAAGTCCGGCGTTTTGGCTCTGTCCGGTGTTTCCTCCGACTTCCGTGACATCGAGCAGCAGGCCGAACAGGGCAACGAAGACTGCGCTCTGGCTCTGGACAAGTTCGCTTACGAAGTCCGCAAGTACATCGGCTCCTATGCTGCCGCTCTGGGCGGACTGGACTGCCTGGTGTTCACCGCTGGCGTTGGCGAGAACTCCGCTTCCATGCGCGCCCGCATCTGCGAGGGTCTGGAATTCCTGGGCGTCAAGATCGACCCCGAGAAGAACAACACCCGCGGCAAGGAAGCCATCATCTCTGCCGATGACTCCAAGGTCACCGTTTGGGTCATTCCCACCAACGAAGAGCTGATGATCGCTCAGGATACCGCCGCTCTGGCAAAGTAAGATATCCAATCGCTACTGCCGATCCAATGGAGCCGCCGCAACTGCGGCGGCTCTTTTTCTTCGGCTATCTTTCGTTTCTTTACAGGGGAATGGCTTGCCCCTCCCAAGTTTTCAGGGCGACTCCGCATACCAGCGGCACTGATTTTCCGCGACCAAATTACCGCTGCTCGAACTTGCGACGGCCCAGAAGAGGCAGGCCCCTTCCCTGTAAAGCACATTGAGACAGTTCCAATAACGAAAAGGAGTTTTTTCTTATGAACACGGTTTCCCAGCGTTTTCTGCGCTATGTCTCCTTCGAGACTACCTCGGACGAATCCTCCTCCACCTGCCCCTCCACCCCCCAGCAGAAGCTGCTGGGTGCCGCCCTGGTGGAAGAGATGAAGGCCATGGGGATTGCAGACGCTTTCATGGATGACAACGGTTATGTCTACGGCACCGTTCCCGGCGATCCCAGCCTTCCCACCATCGGCCTGATTGCCCACATGGACACTGCTCCCGATGCCTCCGGGGCCGACATCAAGGCCAAAGTGGTGGAGTACAGCGGCGGCGACATTCTGCTGAACGAAGCCCAGAATATCGTCATGAAGGCCAGCGACTACCCTAACCTGAAGAATCATGTGGGCAAGCACCTGATTGTGACCGACGGCACCACCCTGCTTGGCGCTGATGACAAGGCAGGCATTGCCGAGATCATGACCGCCGCGGCTTATCTGCTGAAGAATGACATCCGTCATGCCACATTGAAGATTGGATTTACTCCCGATGAGGAGATCGGCAGCGGCGCTGACCGGTTTGATGTGAAGGGTTTCGGCGCCGATTATGCCTATACTGCCGATGGTGGTCCCATTGGCGAACTGGAGTATGAAAACTTCAATGCCGCCGGTGCCAAGGCGGTGTTCCACGGCGTGAACATTCACCCCGGCTCCGCCAAGAACAAGATGGTGAACTCCCAGTATATTGCCATGGAGTTCCAGTCCATGCTGCCCGCCGCCCAGAAGGCTGAGTACACAGAGGGCTATGAGGGCTTTATCCACCTGACGGGCATGGAAGGCTGCGTGGAGCAGACCACCATGCACTGGATCGTCCGGGACCATGATATGGCGAAATTCCAGGAAAAGAAGGCTCTGATGGAATCCGCTGCCGCCTATATCAATGCCAAGTATGGCGAGGGCACTCTGGAACTGACCATCACCGACAGCTACTTCAACATGAAGAAGTGCATTGAACCTGTTATGTATGTGGTGGAGCGGGCCAAGACTGCCATGGAGGCGGTGGGCATCCGTCCTTTGGAAGTGCCCATCCGGGGCGGCACTGACGGCGCCCGGCTTTCTTACGAGGGCCTGCCCTGTCCCAACCTGTGCACCGGCGGCGAAAACTTCCACGGCCGCTTCGAGTTTATCCCCATAGAGGATATGGAGAAGTGTGTGGAAATGCTGGTGAAGATCCTGACCAATTTCCAATAAGAGTAACGCCGTACGGTTGCAGAAAAACCGTACGGCGCTTTTTTAAAACATCATGTTGTCATACACCTTATAAAGAACATCCGAGAACGTGGGGATACTGTACGTATTTCCCGTTTTTGGAACTGCAGAGCTGGTGCAAAAGATCCGCTGGGATCCGCAGACGCAATTGTGTGGTGTTGCCTTAATATTTTTTCTCCAGAATCATCCAGCTGACCCAGTAAATGGCCACCAGCGCGCAGATAGACCAGGCATAGGGCAGGGCTGCTTCGGAAAAGCCCAGAAGATTCATGGTGATAACGGCTACACCGGCGATGATGATGTACAGGGAGAAGGCCCAGCTTCTGGCCTTATTGGCAATCATCAAATAGCGTTCATCCTTTTCTGCCATCTCCATCTTGTGCATGGTCTCCTGATTCCTGGTGATCTTAAAATACTTTGCGAGCCGGGTCACACCGCAGACCATCATTGCCACACCAAAGGGGAACAGAAAGCTGTTGGAAAATCCATTGAAATAGGAAATACCCACCATAATAAGACCCGAAATACAGTAACCTATGGCCAAATACAGGCGTTTTTGAAGCTTTTTCTGATAATCCATAACTTAATCCTCTAATTCTGAAAAGTCGAACACTTCTTCAATGGTCAGGTCGAAAAATTTTGCGATTTTATAAGCCAAAACAAGGGAAGCGGTATATTTACCCACTTCAATGGAGGTGATGGTCTGGCGGGTGGTTCCCACAGCATTGGCCAGTTCCTCCTGAGAGAGCTTCCGCGCTTTGCGAAGCTCGCGGATTTTTGTTTTCATGGAGAGACTCCTTTTCTTCTTGGCAGTGCGTCCACTACCAGGAAATGCTAAGTTAACTTTGCGTAATTAGCATAGCATACTTTGCAAAATATGTCAAGCATACTTTGCATTTTTCGCAAAATATGTCAAGCATACTTTGCGAAAAATGCAAAGTATTTTTTGCAAAAATCCCCGGAGGGATTGTACCCTCCGGGGATTGGTATGTGCGCAGGGATTATTCAGCAAAGTCAGCCTCTTCTGCAACAGGCTCAGATTCGTCCGCAACGGGGGCTTCTTCGACAGCGGGTGCTTCTTCGGGAGCAACCTCCTTGGAAATGACTTCTTCTGCTACGGATTCTGCGGTGGGCTCTTCCACAGTGATTTCCACTTCGATGTCCGAATCGTCTGCATCTGCCTCACAGCAGGGACACTTGGGCAGAAGGTTCAGAACTTTTCTGCACCAGGCAACGATTTCCTCGCCGTAGGTGGCAACAATGTAGACAACGCCGGCGATAGCAGCCAGGGCGGTCAGAATCTTAATAATGGTGTTCGTCATATTCGTAAACCTCCAGTAATTTTAATTGATATACTCAGTATAACCAAGACCTGGTAAAAAAGCAATAATTAAATCCAACAATCTCAAAAAAACCTTTTACAGATACCCGTACATCCCCCGGATGCTGACCTCGCCGGAATTGACGGCCTCCAGGGTTCCGTCTTCATAACGAACCACCAGAGCGCCCTCAGCATCCACATCCAGCGCTGTGCCGTACCGGACGGCATCTGCCCGCACAACGGAAACCTCCTGCCCAATGGTGACACAATCCCGGCAGTATGCCTCCATAATTTGGCGTTTTTTGCTCAATAGCGTTTCGTCCATCCGGCGCAGTTGGGTCAGCATGGCGGCGGCCAGCAGGGCGGGGTCAGGATCTGTTCCGGTGATCATATTAACCGAGGTGGCGATGGCGCGGATATCTTTCGGGAAATCCCCATTCTCCTGCCGGCAGTTGATGCCGATGCCAATGATGGCCCAGTCCACCCGTCCCTGAGGGGTGAGTCCCAGTTCAGTCAGGATTCCCCCCAGCTTTTTCTTCCCGAAAACCAGATCATTGGTCCACTTGATGCCGGGCCGAAGGCCTGTGGCCTGCTCCAAGGCATCACACATGGCCACCGCGGTGGCGCAGGTCAGGTGCATCAGCTCCGAGGGAAGGCAGTCCGGCCGCAGCAGGATGCTCAGATAGATGCCCATTCCCTCAGGCGCATGGAATTTGCGGCCCAATCTGCCATGGCCGCAGGTCTGATGGCCCGCCACCAGGGCAGTGCCATGGGGCGCACCCTGCCGGGCCAGGTTTTTCAGTGTGTCATTGGTGGAACCAATGGTTGGAAAATAATGAAGGCGGTCTGCCCAGGGGTAATCCCCGGGCAGACAGGATACAATTCGTTCTTTCATAGGTCAGTCAATGTCCCGGACCACTTCTGTGGGAGGTGTGTCCAGCAGTTCCGGATGGGCCAGGAGACGGCGGTAGTATTTGAAGAAGGTCGCATAATAGTAGCCGTCCACGATTCGCTCGTCCAAAACGAATTTGGTGTCTATGTACTTCTTCTGCACCACAGAGCCGGCCTCCTGGATTTCAAAGGCCCGGCGTTTGATGCCAAAGGCACCGAATACCGGAAGATTGCCGAAATCATACAGGTGGTGGTAGATGGGTTTGATGCCCAGGCTTCCCATGGAGGTCAGAAACAGACTGCCGTGGAAGGGGCTCAGCTCCGTCAGGAAAGCGGGCAGCATGCCGAAGTAGTCCAGCAGCTTCAAAAACCAAACGGTGAATTTCATAAAGATGCCGGGGATCAGATTCAACACCATGATCAGACCGTCCAGACTGGAGTCCAGCTCCTGGGTTGCCTTGACGCTGGACACGGCAGCGTTCAGCTTTTCGTAAACATCGGCAGCGGTGTCCCGGGGGGTCAGATGAACCTTGATGGAGGTGTCGGGAGAGTCTATGGTCATTTCCTTTTTGATGACCATGCAGTACTGAATGTCCTCGCCCCGGGAATAGACCTTCTGACCGGAGATAAACCGGTTCAGCTGGGGGTATTTTGCCACGCCCCGGCAGTAGGCGGCCAGCAGAACATGGGTGATGCCGAAGTCCTTCATGCCTTCCCGGCGCTTCTGCCGGATGTAACGGTCCACATTGGTAATCTCAAAGGACTCTTCAAACAGATTGGAGCAGGTGTTCCGCTCCACCTGGAAGTAGGAGGTAATCTGTGCCATGGGGTGCAGGGTCCGGATCCGACGGCCGTCCTTCCGGTCACCCCAGGTGGGGTGGTATTCTCCCATGGGATGAACCCGGATGGCGAAAATCAGAACCAGGACACCCAGCAGCATCAGCAAGTCACCGGAAAAGGGCAGCAGGGAGGCATAATTGCCTGCCAAGAGGCCTTCCCGGCAGAAATACAGGATAAAAGCCACAGGAGAAGCGGCGATGGGAAGCAGCAGCCAGATCAGGTGCTTTCTGCGGCCGGAAGAAATGTCCGTGTACAGTGTGGCGAAAAAGATCAGCGCGATCCAGAACAGGTACACCATCATTCTTCCTGCCACATTGCGAGAAATCCACAGTCCGGAGTAGATCACCATCATCCAGACGGGGATGGCGGTTTTGTGGAAGTGTTCTCTGCCGTCCAAAAGAGCGATGAGCGCATATAAGGTAGTGGCGGTGATGGGCAAAAGAATTTGGCTCCACAGATAACGTGTATCCCCGGCCCCTTTCACACCGGGAAACACAATGCGGGCCACTGCCGACGCCAGCATACAAAGCGCCATCAGCCAGGTCAGGGCATTTGCACCGCTGACATAGAGATGAATTCTATTTTTCATAACAATGTAATTATACCAAATTTCGACAGCTTTCGCAACTGAAAAGGAAGAACGGAACCATAATTTTTCAGATTGTCTCCATGGGGGCCATAACTTGTGTCGCGGGGGTGCTCCGAAATGTGTTCAATCATCGCGAGAGTCCCGGACATCTGTTTTTGAAAGGTTTCTATTGGTTTTTTATATTTCTGTTTCTGTTATTGACCTTTAGAATAAAATCTGCTAATATGTGGAAGATTAAGCGAAAAAGGAGAAGGATACCGTGAAAAAAAGCGTACTGCGTGATTATGCAAAGCTGATCGTCAGCACCGGCCTGAATGTCCAGAAGGGACAGGAAGTTCTGATCTACGCTGATTTGGATCAGCCTGAATTTGTGAAGATGGTGGTTGAGGAAGCCTACAAGCTGAAAGCCGGCAAGGTGACGGTGGAGTGGAATTATCAGCCCCTGGACAAGATTCATGTCCGCTGCCAGAGCCTGAAGACACTGGGCAGCGTTACGGAGTGGGAAAAGGCCCGTCAGGAGCATTATTGCCAGACCATTCCCTGCCGCCTGAAACTGCTGTCTGAGGATCCCGATGGCCTGAAGGGTATGAACACCGCCAAGCTGGCCAAGGCACGCCAGATGCAGTATCCTATTCTAAAGCCCTACCGGGACCGCCGTGACAACATGGAGCAGTGGTGCATTGCCGCCGTTCCCGGTGTGGCATGGGCCAAGAAGATGTTCCCGGAACTGCCCAAGGGCAAGGCCGTGGAGAAGCTCTGGGAGGTGATCTTGGAGACGGCCCGCGTCACCGAGGATCCCATTGCCGCCTGGCGCGAGCACAATGCCAATATGCAGGCCAAGGCCGATCACATGAACAGCCTGGGCATTGTTTCTCTGCACTATAAGGCCGACAACGGCACCGATTTCACCGTGGGCATGATTCCTGAAGCCCAGTGGCGGGCTGCCGGCGATACCAGCCTGAAGGGAATTTTCTTCAACCCCAATATCCCCACGGAGGAAGTGTTTATCTCCCCCATGAAGGGCAAGGCAGAGGGCATTGTCTATTCCACCAAGCCCCTGAGCTACCAGGGTCAGCTGATCGACAACTTCTGGATCCGTTTTGAAAACGGCAAGGCCGTGGAGTCCGGTGCGGAAAAGGGCGCAGAGCTGCTGCACACCATGCTGACCATGGACGAGGGCGCAGCCATGCTGGGTGAATGTGCTCTGGTACCCCAGGCCAGTCCCATTGCCGAAAGCGGCCTGCTGTTTTACAACACCCTGTTTGATGAGAACGCTTCCTGCCATCTGGCGGTGGGCACCGGCTTCCCCGACACCATCAAAGGCTTTGAAAACAAAACGCTGGAAGAGTGCCGGGCTCTGGGCATCAATGAATCCATGATCCATGTGGATTTCATGATCGGCTGCGACACCATGTCCATTGACGGCATCACTGCCGATGGCAGCGAAATTGCCATTTTCCGCAGCGGCAACTGGGCCTTCTAAGAAAGACGAAAGTTTTTCAAAAAAACTGAAAATAATGCTTGCATTTTCGGGATGCATGTGTTATGATATCCGGGCGATTAAAGATTGCTGTGGGTAATTATGCCCATTTACATGATACGAAAGAGGTGAACGAAATGAAGGAAGGTATCCATCCCAAGTACGAACAG
>JBJDYI010000182.1:0-30093 GCA_051867165.1 Faecousia sp.
TGCCCCGGTCCCGGGTGGTGAGGGTCAGATCCAGCTCCCGGGCCGCCAGCTTGGCATCCTCGTCAAACATTTCATAGAAGTCGCCCAGCCGGAAAAACAGGATGCAGTCCTGGTTCTGATTCTTGATGGCATGATACTGCCGCTGCATGGGGGTCAATTCATTGGTAGACTTGGCCATAGTTTTGGCTCCTTTTTGTGTAATCGCGGTTATTTCTGGTAGACGACCTCAAAGAATTCACAGACACAATCCATGTCCTCGGTAAATTCGATTTTTGCATCCTCCCGACATTCCCGGGCAAACACCTTTTGGTGGGCGTCTTTCCAGTATTGCAGGGACTTGTCACCCTCACCCTCGATAAAGGCGTATTCTTCAGAAATATCCCGGAAGGGAGTCACTTCAATTTTGGTAATCCGGGTGATGCAGTGGGGGAGTCCCTTGCTGTCGAGAATGACGGAATACTGTCCCACCCGGGGCAGCGGTTCGTTTTCGATTTCATACAGGCATTTCAGACCGGTGGTGGCACGCTTGTGTCCCTGGAGCAGGGCGGCAAGGATTCCGTCTGCCATTTCGGGATAGCCGAAGGCGTAAGCGTCATACTCCGGGATATCCAGCCCGGATTCCCGGACGAACCGGGCAATGGTATCCTCTGCCGTCAGACTCCAGGTGGTGGCGCCGGTGATGGTGAGATTCCGGAAGGTTCCGATGAGATCGTCGCTTCCGGCAAAGCGCACCAGACGGCCGCCTTCGGTGCGGGCGGTGAGCTGATCCCCATCTTTGCCATCCACCAGGCACCGCAGTGTCTTACCGACGTAGGCCTCATGAATCTGTTCGGAAATATTGTTCTGCGTGGCGCAGAGCTTGTCGAACCGGCGGTTCTTTTCTGCCTTGGGGGTGGGATCCTCCATGGAGGCGGCAGGGGTGCCGGTGCGGGGGGAGAAGATGAAGGTGAACAGGGCGTCATAATGAACTTCCTGGATCAGACTGATGGTCTGCTCAAATTCCTCCTCGGTCTCCCCGGGGAAGCCAACAATAACGTCGGAGGTCAGCACCAGATCAGGCATGACTTTTTTCGCATAGTTTACCTTTTCCAGATAGGTCTCCCGGTCATAGTGGCGGTTCATGGCCTTTAAGACCCGGCTGGAGCCGGACTGGAAGGGCAGGTGGAGCTGCTTGGCGATTTTGTCGTACCTGGCCATGGTGTCAAACAGCTTGGTGGAAGCGTCCCGGGGGTGGCTGGTCATAAAGCGGATCAGAAAATCTCCGGGCAGCTGCGCGATGGCGGCCAGCAGGTCGGCAAAATCCTTCCCCTCGGGCAAATCCTTGCCGTAGGAATTGACGTTCTGACCCAGCAGGGTGATTTCCTTTGCGCCGCCCTCAATCAGCTCCCGACACTCACGCAGAATGTCTTCAAATTTCCGGCTGCGCTCCCGGCCACGAACATAGGGCACAATGCAGTAGGTGCAGAAGTTGTTGCAGCCGTACATGATGGATACCCAGGCCTTCAGCTGGGAGTCGCGCACCTGGGGGATGCCCTCCGCAATGGAGCCGGGTTCATCGGTGACGTAGAACTGACGCTTTTTCCGGGTCAGCACGTTGAAGAGGATCTCCGGAAACTGCCACAGGTGGTGGGTGGAAAACACGCCGTCAACATGGGGATAGCTCTTTTTGATCCGCTCGGAAACCTTGGTTTCGCCTGCCATACAGCCGCACAGAAAGATTTTCTGTTCAGGATGGCGGCGCTTGGTGTGGGTCAGGGCACCCAGATTACCGAAAACCCGCTGCTCCGCATGCTCCCGGATGGCGCAGGTGTTCATGACCACCACATCGGCGCCTTCTGCCTCATGGACGATGGTATAGCCGCAGGAAGTCAGATAGCCCCGGATTTTCTCGGAGTCAGCCTCATTCTGCTGGCAGCCGTAGGTTTCCACATAGGCAGTGGGGGTGCGGCCTTCGCTTTGCCACAGCACGGCGATTTTATCACAGAAGCCAAACTGGACATCAAGTGCAGCCTGGGAAATAACAGTGGTTTTGGTATTCATGGGGGTGTTCCTCCGACAATAATTTCTCAACTATAAATAATATCATTTCCCCCGGCTCTTTGCAAGGGTTTCTGATTTAAAAAAGAAGAAACGTCGGGATATCTTTCGTGTTTTCTGCTAAAACAGGGAAGCATTTGTAAATTATCTGTGTCATGCCTTGAAATTGAAAATAAACCGTGATACACTGACACGGTTGACTTACCGTGAATACGGAGAAATGAGGATATCTATGAAAAAGTGCAAATTTTGTCCTGAAATGCTGGAAGAAGGCAGCTCCATCTGCCCCGGCTGCGGAAAGGACAATGCAGAAGAGGTAACTGCCGCAGAGGCAGCGCTGACGGAAGAAACTGTGCCTGCTGAGGAAACGGCATCCGCAGAGGAAACAGCATCCGCTGAAGAAACAGTATCTGCTGAGGAAGCTGTGACAGAAGAGACAGCTGCCGCAGAAGAAAGCACGCCTGTGGCGGAAACGGCCGCAGAAGAAGCTGCGCCTGCAGAAAAGAAGGCAACTCCCGGCAGGCTGGCCCTGGTCATTGGCGGAATTGTGGTGGTGATTGCGGTGATCGTGGCGCTGCTGGTGGGCGGTGCAAAGCCCGCAGAACCTGCGGCAACCGAACCCGCGGCGCTGGACACCACCGTGCCCGTGCCGACGATTCCTGCTGACGGCAATCCTGACGACGAAACCTGCAAGGGCACCTACACCGTTACCGATGAGGAGGCCATCGCCAATGCGGATACCGTGGTGGCTACCATTGGAGCACATCAGCTGACCAATGCCCAGCTGCAGCCCTTCTACTGGATGCAGGTCCAGAGCTTCCTGGCTTCCGAGTACGGCACTTATATGATGTATTACGGCGTGCTGGATTACACCCAACCCCTGGATACCCAGGTCTGCGTCATGACGGACAGCGGCACCTGGCAGCAGTTCTTCCTGGCCGAAGCGCTGAACAGCTGGCAGAATTACTGCGCACTGGCAGACCAGGCTGCCGCTGCAGAAATGGACCTGACTGAGGAAGAGCAGGAAATGTTGGCCAGCCTGGAGGAAACCTTGCAGGCAAATGCGGAATTCTATGGCATGGAAAGCGCGGACGAGCTGCTGAAGCACAACATGGGTGCCGGCGCAACGCTGGAAGACTATGCCTATTTCCAGGAGCTGCTGCTTCGCGGCAACAAGTTCTATGATGCGGAAGTGGAAAAGATCAATCCCACCCTGGAGGAGCTGGAAGCCTTCTTTGCCGAGCATGAGGCAGACTATGGCCAGAGCGGCATCACCAGGGAAGGCAAGCTGGTGGATGTGCGCCATGTGCTGTTTGTCCCCGAAGGCGGTACCACCGATGAAAGCGGCGCCACCACCTATTCTGAGGAAGAATGGGCAGCCTGCGAAGCCAAGGCTCAGGAGGCCCTGGATGACTGGGCCAAGGGAGATGCCACGGAAAAAACCTTCGGAGAGATGGCCATGGCCCTGTCCCAGGATCCCGGCTCCCAGTCCAACGGTGGTCTGTATGAAAATGTGCAGCAGGGTCAGATGGTGGAAGCCTTTGATGCCTGGTGCTTCGACGAGACCCGGGAACCCGGCCACAGCGGCATGGTGAAAACCAATTATGGCTATCACCTGATGTACTTTGTGGACAGCACACCCATCTGGGAAAACTACGCCCGGCAGGATTACATGGCCGAGCAGGTCAATGCCATGATGCAGAAGCTGACTGAGAACTATCCCATGGACGTGGATTACAGCGCCATTACCCTCGGCCTGGTCAACCTGGGCGGTTAAAACAAAACAAAAACTGCGTCACCTGCTGCGGTGACGCAGTTTTTTGAGCTTGGCGGAAAATCCCTTCGGGCTTTTCCGCCAGTTTTTTGCAGTCTGCTGCGCGCACGCCTTATGCGCCGCAGGCGCACAACTCGCACACTTGCAGCCTGAGAAGTGTTTTTCGTCAGGCACATGTCCTGACAAAAAACGATTCAAACTCTGCGAGGCTTCTTTGGCAGTCTGAACTGTGTCACCTGTTGTGGTGACGCAGTTTTTGTCTCTGTTTTGAAAATCAGGATATGGTTTGGAAGATTTCGGCGGTGATGGCCTTGTATTCCTGCAAGTCAGTGGTTTTGCGAAGCTTCTTCCATAGCTTTTCCGTCCCCTCCAACCGGCTGTGGAGCATACCCCAATTTTCTTTCATACGGAACATGGCATTGCGGCTGCCGCCGAAGGCCACGGTGTATTCTTCCAGCAGTTCATTCATAAAGGCTTCCAGCGCTTTTGCACTGGTACCGCCGCAGAGCATACCGGGATCGGCAATCAGACCACGGCCAATCATGAAGGATTCCACACCGGGAAATTCCCGGGCCAGTTCCCCGACTCGGGCCATGGAAGTGATATCGCCGTTGTAGCACAGGGGATTGCGGCTGTGATGTACCGCATAGCGGAACAGATCCATGTGGACATCGCCGTTATAAAATTGCCTGCGCACCCGTGGATGAATGATCAGCTCCTTGATGGGATACTGGCTGTAAATGTCCAGAAGAGCGGGGAATTCCTGGGGATCCTCCATGCCCAAGCGAGTCTTGACGGAAATGGGCAGCGGGGAATCCCGGAAGATGGCATCCAGAAAGCGGTTCAGGGTGTCCGGGTCTTGCAGCATGCCGCTGCCCTTCCCTTTGGCCACCACGGTGCCCGAAGGGCAGCCCACATTCAGATTCACTTCCTCATAGCCCCGGTCCAGGCAAACCCGGGCTGCCCAGAGAAAATCATCGCTCACCCTGGTCAATACCTGGGGAACGGCACGGAAGGGCTCGCTTTGAGCCAGGGGAAGTTCCCGGTCCTCCCGATGGGTCAGCGTCCGGTGGATGGTGGGGGAGAAGAAAGGCATATAGTACCGGTCTACACCGGAAAAATACTTGTAATGGGTTTTTCTGTAAATGCTGTCTGTCAGCCCCTCCATGGGGGCGAAATAATAGCGCATAGAGACACTCCTTGGTGATTTCTACTGCATTTTATATCACATTACCCCTTGCCTTTGCAAGGGGGGTGTTGCAACGGGGGAGGTCAATGACCGTATATCGCACAGGTATTCCCAGGTGATTACGGGGCGATACCGCCGAAAATCTGAAGTTTGCCATACAAAAATGCCGCCCCTGGTTAGGGCGGCATAATCGTTTAAATTTCGGTGATAACCGGCAGAATCATGGGATTGCGCTTGGTGGTCTTGTACAGGTAACCGCTGAGGTCGTTCTTGATGGCGGACTTGATGGAGGACCAGTCCCGGACCTTCTTGCGCTGGCAGCGCTCGATGGCCTCCATGGCCACTTCCTGCAAAGATTCCATCAGCTCTTCGGATTCCTTGACATAGATGAAACCGCGGGTGATGATGTCCGGGCCGGTGAGCACGGTGCCGTCTTCTGCATTCAGGTTCACCACCACCACAATCATACCATCCTCGGCCAGATGCTTGCGGTCCCGCAGCACCACGCTGCCCACATCTCCCACACCGCTGCCATCCACAAAGACCTTGCCTGCGGGCACGGTGCCGTTTTCCTTGCAGCTTTTGGCAGTGAATTCAAACACGGTGCCAATGGTGCCGATGTGCACATTCCGGGCATGGAGCCCCATGGACTGAGCCAGCTTGGAGTGGATCTGCAGCATCCGCTGCTCACCGTGGACCGGCAGGAAGAATTTGGGCTTGACGAGACCGTGAATGATCTTCAGCTCCTCCCGGCAGGCGTGGCCGGAGACATGGAGGCCTTCGCTCTTTTCGTAGACCACGTCAGCGCCCTTGCGGTACAGCTCATTGATGATCTTGGAGACTGCCTTTTCATTGCCGGGGATGGCGGAGGCGGAAATGATAATCCGGTCGCCGGAGGTGATGTCCACCTGCTTGTGGGTGTTGAAAGCCATCCGGTACAGGGCAGACATGTTTTCTCCCTGGGAACCGGTGGACACGATGACCACTTTGTTCTTGGGCAGGCTTTTGGTGGCGGCCAGGTCCACAATGGTGCCCTGCTTCACCTTCAGGTAGCCCAGCTCCTGGGCAACCTTCAGCATATTTTCCATGCTCCGTCCGGTGACAGCCACTTTGCGGCCGTGACGCTGGGCGGTAGCCAGGATGGACTGAATCCGGTACATGTTGGAAGCGAAGGTGGTGACGATGATCCGCTGGTCGCAGTTGCGAAACTGCCGGTCCAGGCTCTCGGCCACCACAGTCTCACTGGGCGTATAGCCGCTGCGCTCCACATTGGTGGAGTCGGCGCAGAGGGCCAGCACGCCCTGGTTACCCAGCTCACCCAGACGGGCCAGATCAATCATGCCGTCGGAGGCGGTGGGGTCAATTTTAAAGTCGCCGGTGAACACCACGGTGCCCACAGGGGTTTTAACGGCAAAGGCCACGGCATCGGCGATGGAGTGATTGACATGAATGAATTCCACGCTGAAGCAGCCGGCCTTCACGATTTCACCGGGCTTGTGGGTGATCAGCTTGACTTTGTCGGCCAGACGGTGCTCCTCCAGTTTCAGCTTGATGAGTCCGTTGGTCATGGCGGTGCCATGGATGGGACAGTTCACCTGCTGCATGGCGTAGGGGATAGAACCGATGTGATCTTCGTGTCCATGGGTGATGAACATACCCCGCAGCTTCTTCTGGTTGGCCACAAGGTAGGAGAAGTCGGGGATCACCAGATCCACGCCGTACATATCTTCCTCGGGGAAGCCCACGCCGCAGTCAATGACGATCATATCCTTGCCGTACTCCAGGACGGTGCAGTTCTTGCCAATCTCATCCAGACCGCCCAGAGGGATAATTTTCAATTTTTCAGCCAAAAAAATGCTCCTTTCAATCGCATTTGTATCAAAATAAACAACACAAACAAGCAGCCGCCATCCCGAAATCCGGCCCTGAACCGCCTTTTCCCGGGAAATACGCCTGCATCTTTTTCTTTTTCTGTTTTCTGTGTGATGCGGCACACAGTGGTTGCCGCCAAAACTGCCCGGGTCTGCCCATCCCGGCACAAGTTAAAGTAGTATACCACACTTTTTTCAAAAAGTATACAACATTTTATGAACAACTGAATTTTGGGTTATTTTTCCCGGAAATTGCGGAAAAGCAGTTGCGTGTTCCCGGTGAATTTGATATAATACTGTGCATACTATGGATTTGTATGGCCATTTGCAGGTCAACTCCCCAGAGAAACAGGAGGCGGCAGCGGTGAATCAGAGATTGGGAAGACTGTTAAGACCCGGAATGGGCGGATATTTTACCGTGATGGCGGTATTCTGTACAGCGACATTGCTGGTTGGAGAGTACTGGCTGGCGGCGGCAGAGGCAGCGGTGGTGCTGATTGCGTTCAGCGCCTATGTGCTGCACCGGGAGCGCCGGGACCAGAATCTGAAAAAATATCTGGCTTCCATGCCCAACACCCTGGAGGCCGTGGGCCAGGGGGAGAGCCCCTTCCCGACGGTTGTGGTGCGGCTGGCGGACGGCGGCATCATCTGGACCAACCGCCGGTTCAGCAATATGGCGGGCATTTCCGATACCATGATGGAGTACGAACTGCAGGAAGTTCTGCCGGGGTTCTCCACTGACTGGTTGGCATCCGGAAAAAATGAAAGCCCCCATGATGTGACCATCCAAGGCCGCCGCTATCGGGTTTACGGCACCCTGATCCGGGCAGAGGACAACCGCAGCACCATGCTGGGCGTCATGTACCTCAGTGACCTGACGGAACTCTATCAGGTCCGGGATGAATACATCCGGTCCCGGCCGGTGGTGTCGATCATCCTCATTGACAATTATGAGGAACTGACGAAGAATCTGTCGGAAAGCGGAATTTCCACACTGAATGCCAAGCTCAACGACACCATTACCAAATGGACGGAAGGCTACGGCGGTCTGCTTCGGAAGCTGGAGCGAAACCGGTTCCTGTTCATTTTTGAGAAGCGGGACCTGAACCATGCGGTGGAAGACAAATTCTCGCTGCTTGAAAATATTCATGAGATCACCAATCCCTCGGGCCTGGCAGCTTCCATTTCCTTTGGCCTGGGCGTGGACGCGGTGAATTTTGAAGAGGGCTATGACTTTGCGGCCCTGGGCATTGAAATGGCCCTGAGCCGGGGCGGTGACCAGGCCGTCATCAAGGATCGGATCAATTTTACCTTCTACGGCGGACGGAACAAGGAAGCCGATTACCGCAGCAAGGTCCGTTCCCGCATCACCGCCAATTCCCTGATGGAGTTGATTGGCCAAAGCGGCCATGTGTTTATCATGGGACATAAGAATGCGGATCTGGACGCTGTGGGCGCGGCCATGGGTATCTGCTGCCTGTGCCGCAAGAAGGGCAGAAATGCCAACATCGTGATCGATCCGGAGGTCAATGCATCCCAGAAGCTGATTGAAGAGATCCAGCGTGTGCCGGAGTATCGGGACGTGTTCATTACCGGCCAGGATGCCATGCTCCATTGTGATAACCGCAGCATCCTCATTGTGGTGGATACCAACCGGCCGGACCAGGTGGAGTATAAGCCGTTGCTGGAAACCATTTCCAAGATCTGCGTGGTGGACCATCACCGCCGGGCCGCGGATTATATCAATCCCGTGGTGGTCAATCTCCACGAGCCCTATGCATCCTCCGCCTCCGAACTGGTAACGGAGCTGCTCCAGTATGCGGTGGAAAAAAACGATGTGCTGCCCATTGAGGCCAAGAGCCTGCTGGCAGGCATCTGCCTGGACACCAAGTTCTTCAACGTTCGCACCGGTGAGCGGACCTTTGAGGCGGCGGCAGCCCTGCGGCGTCTGGGCGCCGACACCACAGAAGTCAAGAAGCTGCTGCAGAATGATTTCCAGGATACCATCGCCAAATACCAGATCATCAAGGCTGCCCGGCTGTACCGGCAGGAACTGGCCATTTCGGCCCTGTATACCCCCACCACCCGGGTGCTGGCAGCCCAGGCGGCAGATGAACTGCTGAACATTTCCGGCATCACCGCCTCCTTTGTGCTGTATCCCGATGGAGACCGGGTGATCATTTCCGCAAGAAGCATTGGCTCTGCCAATGTGCAAATGATTTTGGAGCCTTTGGGCGGCGGCGGCAATACGGCCACCGCAGGTGCCCAGATGAAGGACACCAATGTGAAGGACGCCCTGGACAAACTGGTGGAGTCCATCGACAAATTCTACGAACAATAAAACCGATTATGGCTATCGTCAGCAGCAAGCGAACCCACAATTTTGCCATCCCGTGGAAGCGCAGGGGCAGGGGATCTTGGCGTCAGCCATGGCGATGACCCAAATACCACTTAGAGTGAAGGAGAAAAGAACAATGAAAGTAATTCTGTTACAGGATGTGAAGGGCAAGGGCAAGAAGGGCCAGATGCTGGAGGTTTCCGACGGCTATGCCCGCAACTTTATGCTGCCCAAGCAGCTGGCTATGGAGGCTACGCCTGATGCCATCAACACCATGCGCATGAATGACAAGGCTACCCAGGAGCGTATTGCCCGGGAGAAGGCCGCCGCGCTGGAAGTTTCCAAAAAGCTGCGGGAGCTGACTCTGACGGTCACTGCCAAGGGCGGCGGCAACGGACGCCTCTTCGGCGCGGTTACCAACCAGGAAATTGCGGCGGCACTGAAGGCAAAGTCCGGCATTGAGCTGGATAAGCGGAAGATCGTGATTGCCGAGCCCATCAAAAATGTGGGCACTTATACCGTTACCTGCAAGCTGGGCTATGAAATCAGCGCCCCGCTGACGGTGAAGATCGAAGAAGCCTAAGACAATCGCATTTTCATAGAAATATGTCATTCGGAGCAATGTGTACGATGACGTGAAATGACCAAAGGGGAGGAGAAAAAAGCATGGATGAACAGCTGCTTTCCCGGCAGCAGCCCCAGTCTCTGGAAGCGGAGCAGGCGGTGTTGGGTTCCATCCTCATTGACAGCCGCTGCATCACCGAAGTGGTGGGCCTGCTGCGGCCGGAGGATTTCTACCATCAGCAGAACCGGGAGATTTATGAAACCATCTATACCATGTTCAATTTCTCCCAGACCATCGACCCGGTTACCGTTCTGGACAAGCTGAAGGAACTGGGCTACTATCACGACAATTCCCGGGATTACATTTTGCAGCTGATGGAGATCACCCCCACCGCTGCCAATGTGGTCCGCTATGCCAGAATCGTCCAGGAAAAGGCCATGCTTCGCGGTTTGAGCCAGGCGGCTTCCGACATCACAGAAATGGTCTATGAGGAGACCGGCACTGCCAGCGAAATGCTGGAATCGGCGGAAAAGAAGATCTACGCCCTGCGCAAGGGCGAGTATGGCGACTCTCTGGAGCATGTGGGCACGGTTCTGCACCGGGTGTTTGACACCCTGACAGAGCTGAGCCTGTCTGATTCTCCCATTCCCGGCCTGTCCACGGGCCTGCGGGACCTGGACACCAAGATCCACGGCCTGAACAAATCTGACCTGGTGCTGATTGCCGCCCGTCCCGCCATGGGTAAGTCCACCTTCTCGCTGAACATTGGCATGAACGTGGCCAAGAAGTACAATAAAACCGTGGCTATCTTTAACCTGGAAATGTCCCGGGAGCAGCTGGTGATGCGTCTGATGTCCGGTGAAAGTTTCGTGGAACTGGGCAAGCTGATTACGGGCAAGCTCAGCGAAGAAGAGTGGGGCAAACTGTGCATGGCTTCTGCGTCCCTCAGTCAGACAGACATCCGGGTGGACGACAACCCCTCCATCACCGTGGCGGAAATGAACGCAAAGCTGCGGCGTCTGGACAACCTGGGTCTGGTGATCATTGACTACCTGCAGCTGATGAACGGCTCCGGCTACGGCAAGTCCGTCAATGAAAACCGTGTGCAGGTGGTGGGTGAAATCTCCCGAAGCCTTAAAATCATGGCAAAGGAACTGAACATTCCTGTCATCTGCCTGAGTCAGCTGTCCCGTGCGGTGGAGAGCCGTACCGACAAGCGGCCCATCATGTCGGATCTGCGTGAATCCGGCGCCATCGAGCAGGATGCGGACGTCATTATGTTCCTGTATCGGGACGAATACTACAATCCCAATACGGAGGAAAAGGGCATTGCGGAGTGCATTGTGGGCAAGAATCGCCACGGTGAAACCGGTACGGTGAAACTGCAATGGATTCCGCAGTTCCAGACCTTTGCGGACCGGGAGTGGAAGCATGCTGAATAAGCTGTTGACCTTCCTCCGGGCGCAGAACATGGTGGAGCCCGGGGATACGGTGATTTGCGCGGTGTCCGGCGGCGCGGATTCTGTTGCGCTGCTGTTTGCCATGTATCTTTTAAGGGAAAAACTGGGCATTATCCTGGAAGCAGCCCATTTTAACCACCATCTCCGGGGTGCGGAATCAGACCGGGATGAAGCCTTCGTCCGGGATTTGTGTGACCGGTATGACATTCTCCTCCATGTGGGAGGGGCGGAGGTGAAGCCGGGGAAGAAGGGACTGGAGGCGGCAGCCCGGGAGGCCCGGTATGCCTTCCTTCGCACCCTGACCGGCAAGATCGCCACGGCCCATACTGCCGATGACAACGCTGAAACGGTGCTGCTGCACCTGATCCGGGGCACCGGCCTGAAAGGCTTGGGGGGTATCATGCCGGTCAATGGCAATGTGATCCGGCCCATGCTGATGGTCACCCGGCGGGAAGTGGAGGATTTTCTCCGGGAGTGGTGTATGCCTCATATAGAGGATTCTTCCAATGCGTCGGATGCGTTTTTACGAAACCGGATTCGCCACCGGGTAATGCCTCTGCTGGCGGAAGAAAATCCCCGGATTTCGGAAAACCTGTCTGCCATGGCCCTTGGGCTGCGCCAGGATGAGGAATACCTCTCCCGGCAGGCGAATTTTGAGACACTTCCCACCGTTGAAACCTTAAAAACCATGGAAAAGCCCATTCGCAGCCGATGCCTGGAAGCCTTTTTGAAGCAAAACGGTGTCCGGGAGCCGGAGCAGATCCACCTGGAAGCCGTGGAGGATCTGGTGTTTTCACAGAAGCCTTCTGCCAGAGTCAACCTTCCCGGCGGTATCACCATTGCCCGGAACTATGACCGGTTGGAGCGATTGCCTGACAGGGAAGTTTTGGAGACAGTGATGCTGCCCTGTCCCGGTGAAGCGGTGTTCGGCGGCATCAAAGTCATCTGTACCCCGGCGGAAAAACTCTGCAACACCCCGGACTGTTTTACAGTCTCCCCTGTGGGCGCCATGGTGCTTCGATCCCGGCAAAGCGGCGACGAAATCCGACTGGCGGGTGGTACCAAAAGTCTGAAAAAACGCTATATTGACCGGAAAATTCCGGCCCATCACCGGCATTGTATTCCTGTGGTATGTGATGATTCCGGCCTGTTGGGGGTTTATAAATTTGGCGCGGACCTGGACCGCATGGCGACACGGCTGCCTGCTGTGATGATCCGGTTTGAACCCATAGAAACAGAATAGAATGAGATGGAGGCAAGAAAATGGAAAAAGATATTCTGAAGGTTCTCATTACGGAAGAACAGATCAAAGCCCGAATCAAGGAAATGGGTGAGGAGATCTCCCGGGAATACGAGGGCAAGGACCCGGTGATTCTGGGCGTGCTCAAGGGCGTGGTGGTGTTCTATGCAGATATGATCCGGCATATTACCGTTCCCTGCCAGATGGACTTTATGTGTCTGTCCTCGTACCAGGGCACCAAGTCCAGCGGCAATATGATCGTCAAGCAGGATATGTCTGTGGATGTTTCCGGGCGTCATGTGCTGGTGCTGGAGGACATCTATGATACCGGCGGATCTCTGAACTACACCTATCAGCATCTGATGAGTAAGAACCCTGCCTCTGTGAAAATCTGCACCCTGCTGGACAAGCCGGAGCGCCGCAGAGCCGGCATTACCCTGAAACCCGACTGGGTGGGCTTTACCATCCCCAATGAGTTCGTGGTGGGCTATGGCCTGGACTTCAACGAGCATTACCGGAATCTGCCCTATGTGGGAATCCTGAAGCCGGAAGCATACGAAAAGTAATAAAAGCAAGCAAAACCAAAGGAGCAAACCCAATTTGAAAAACCGTAAATTTTCTCCATTTATTATTTACATTATTGGACTTTTTTTGATATTGTCCTGGATTTCCGGCCTGATGAGAGACGGCACTGACAACTTGGCCTATTCCGAAGTGGTGCGCTTGTTCCAAAACGAACAGGTGAAGAGCTTTGAGGTTCAGGATGACATCATTGCCATGGAGCTCTACACCCCCTACAACGGGAAAACCAGCCTGACCGCTTCTCTGGGAGATACGGATCAATTCCATGCGGAAATGAATGACCTGTTTCAGCAGCAGATGGAATCCGGTGTTTTGGTGAGGTATCATTTCTATCCGGACTCCGAAACGACGCCCTATGACTTTATTTTCCCCATCGTTATTGCAGGTCTGGTACTGCTGTTTGCCTGGGCTCTGATGGTGGGCCGGATGAACAACAACAACCCCTTGCAGAATTTCGGCAGAGCACGGACTGTTTTGGGGGTTCCCGACGGCAAAAAGGTCACATTTTCGGATGTGGCCGGTGCTGACGAAGAGAAGGAAGAACTGGCAGAAGTGGTGGACTTCCTCCGGGATCCGGAAAAGTACACGCAGATCGGCGCCCGGATTCCCCACGGCCTGCTGCTGGTGGGCCCTCCCGGAACCGGTAAGACCCTGCTTGCCCGGGCTGTGGCCGGTGAGGCGGATGTGAAGTTCCTGTCCATCTCCGGCTCTGACTTTGTGGAAATGTATGTGGGCGTCGGCGCCAGCCGTGTCCGGGACCTGTTTGACCAGGCCAAGAAGGTGGCGCCTGCCATCATTTTCATCGATGAGATCGATGCCGTGGGTCGCAAGCGTGGCTCCGGCCTGGGCGGTGGCCATGACGAAAAGGAACAGACCCTGAACCAGCTGCTGGTGGAAATGGACGGCTTTGGCCGCACCGAAGGGGTCATTGTCCTGGCCGCCACCAACCGTCCCGACATTCTGGATCCGGCCCTGCTGCGGCCCGGCCGGTTTGACCGGCAGATCCATGTGGGCCGTCCTGACGTAAAGGGCCGCGAAGAGATCCTGAAGGTCCATGCCAAGGGCAAGAAACTGGATGATTCCGTGGATCTGAAGGTGGTGGCCCGCTCCACCTCCGGTTTCACCGGCGCGGACCTCAGCAATCTGCTGAACGAAGCCGCCATTCTGGCCGCCCGCGAGAACCGTCCTGTGCTGAGCATGGAGGATATGAATGAAGCCATGATGAAAATTATGGCCGGTCCCGCCAAAAAGAGCCGGGTCCACACCCGCCGGGATTTGAAAACCACTGCCATCCATGAGGCAGGTCATGCCGTGGCCATGTACCATCTGCCCACCAATGACCCTGTCCGGCACATCACCATCGTACCCCGTGGCCAGTCCCTGGGCTCCACCTGGAGCCTGCCTCACGACGATTCGGCCAACATGACCAGAAATGAGATGTATGAGGAGATTGTCTCCCTGCTGGGCGGCCGGGTTGCAGAAGCCTTGTTCATCGGAGATATTTCGGTGGGCGCTTCCAATGACATTGACCGCGCCACCAAGCTGGCCAAGGATATGGTGGCCCGTTACGGTATGTGTGAACGTCTGGGCACCGTTTCCTATCTGGATGACGGTGAGGTATTCATTGGCCGTGATTACCAAAACACCAAAAGCTACTCGGAAAAGGTGGCCGGCACCATCGACGAAGAGGTGAAGAACCTCATCGACCGGGCTTATGACCACTGCAAGCGGATTTTGTCTGAAAACGAAGGAAAGCTCAAGGCCCTGGTGGACTATTTGCTGGAGCATGAGTCCATGTCCGGTGAGCAGTTTGAAGCCCTGATGGAGGGACGGATTATTGCCGAGTGCTCCCAGACCTCCTTGTTTGACGGCTTTGCCGACAAGGCCGAAAAAGAAACCATCGAAGAAGATACTACCGAAGAAGAAACCACCCAAGAATAAAAAGATGCCCTGCCGGAGATGTAGTGCCCGGCAGGGCAAGTTTCTTTTTCTCATCCCAATTGGTCGGGAACGGCTTCGTCAGGAATCTGCGTTACAGGGCGTACAACAATACCGCGAAGAACTGCAGCACCGCGCCCAACACCACAAAGATGTGAAACACGGAGTGCATCCACCTGCGTTTCCGGCCCAGGCCATAGAGCACGGAACCGATGGTGTAGGCGATGCCGCCAAAGAGCAACAGCAAGAATCCGGGCAGTGTCAGCACCTCCAGGGTCTGCCGCCAGAAGGGGATCACGGCCCACCCCATGCCAATGTAGCAGATCATGGAAAATACATTGTATTTCTTCAGGTCAATGGCGGTCAGGGTAGCAGCCAGGGCAGTCAGCGTCCACTCAAAGGCAAACAGACCCCAGCCGATACCAGGGTACACCGGCCGGATGGCGGACAGGGTAATGACGGTGTAAGTGCCGGCGATGAGGAAATAGATGGTGCAGTGGTCAATGGCCTGCATCACCTTCTTGCCCAGGGTGGGGCGCAGCCCGTGATAGACGCTGGATATGGTGAACATGGTGATCATGGAGCTGCCGTAGACAGCAGACGTGATGATGCCCCACAAATTTTTGTGCAGGGCGGCAAAGATGACACACAGGGTCAGGGCCACCACGCCGATGGCGCCTCCCACAATGTGGGTTACCATATTCATGATTTCTTCGCCCCGGGTGTAGTCCGGCAGGACACGGTCAGCAAGTTTGGTTCGCTTCATTGAAATTACCTTCCTTTTTTTGATGAAGAAACAATACCACAACTTCACCAAAAATGGAACACATTTTTGGTGCGATCTCTCCACCAATAGGAGAAAAGGTCGCTCTCCCCACAGAAGAGTGGTGTTTGCGATTGACAAATGACCGCCAATGAAGTACAATTTGGGCATTGAGTTTAATAAGAGAGGATCCCTTTATGAGAAAGACGCCCTTTGTGACTCTGGAGAAAATTCGTGAGATCACCGCCGAAATTCCGACCCCGTTTCATCTGTATGATGAGGCTGGCATCCGCCGCAACGCCCGGGCCCTGAAGGCGGCCTTTTCCTGGAATCCCGGCTTCCGGGAATATTTTGCCGTAAAGGCCACTCCCAATCCCTACATCCTGCAGGTGCTGAAGGAAGAGGGCTGTGGCTGCGACTGCGCCAGCTATACAGAGCTTCTGATGGCGGAGGCGGTTGGAAATACCGGCCACGATGTCATGTTTTCTTCCAACGTGACCCCGGAACTGGATATGCGCAAGGCATACGAGATGAATGCCTACATCAACCTGGATGACGCCACCCATGTGGAATTTCTGGAAAGAATTTGCAATGGCAAGATGCCGGAAACCGTCTGCCTGCGCTACAACCCCGGCGGTTCCTTCTCCCTGGGCAATACCATTATGGACATGCCCCGGGATGCCAAGTACGGCATGACCGAGGACCAAATGGCCAACGCCATTGTCCGTCTGATGAAACTGGGCGTGAAACATTTCGGAATCCATGCGTTTCTGGCCTCCAATACCACAGCCAACGGATATTATCCTGAACTGGCCAGCCGGCTGTTCCGACTGGCAGTCCGTCTGAGGGATGTCACCGGCTGCCACTTTGCTTTCATCAATCTGTCCGGCGGTGTGGGTATTCCTTACCGCCCCGAACAGCCTGCCAGTGATATTGTCTACATCGGCGATGGGGTCCGGCAGCAATACGAAGAGATTCTGACTCCCCAGGGCATGGATGATATTGCCATCTTCACAGAGCTGGGCCGGTTCATGCTGGCGCCCTTTGGCCACCTGATCAGCACCGTGCTCCACAAGAAGCACATCTACCGGGAGTATGTGGGCCTGGATGCCTGTGCGGCGGATCTGATGCGGCCTGCCATGTATGGCGCGTACCACCACATCACCGTGTTGGGCAAGGAAGATGCCGTTTTGGATCATGTCTATGATGTGACCGGTGGTTTGTGTGAAAACAATGACAAGTTCGCCGTTGACCGGAGCCTGCCCAAGATTGAGATCGGCGATATTCTGGCCATCCACGATACCGGTGCCCACGGCCATTCCATGGGCTATAACTATAACGGCAAACTCCGCAGCGCGGAAGTGCTACTGAAGGAAGACGGCAGCTTCCAGCTGATCCGCCGGGCGGAAACCCCCCGGGACTATTTTGCCACCTTTGACTTTACGGATTTTCGCTTTAATTTTTGATTGCAAATAATGCACAAAAAGGGCGTGGATAATTCGTCACATCGCCATCAAAATAACGAAAAAAATTCATACTTTTCCCTTTGGTTCTGTGATATAATAACAGTACGGTATGGGACCTTCCAAGGTCCGGGCCGAAAAGGAGATTCTATGAATAATATATTGTTTTTTCTGACCCCCAAGGCGTTGTGCGCACACCTTTACGATGATTATACGGTCCGTCAGGCACTGGAAAAGATGGAGTCCGCCGGATATGCGGCGCTGTCCATTTTGAATCGCCAGGGAGAATATGTGGGTACCCTGACAGAGGGAGACCTGCTGTGGGCCATCAAAAATATGTGCTCCATGGATATGAAGCAGGCAGAAACCCAGAAGATCATGAACATTTCCCGCCGGAAGGACAATGTTCCGGTTCGGGTCACCACCTCCATGCAGGAACTGGTGGATCGGGCTTCTTACCAGAACTTCGTTCCTGTGGTGGATGACAAGAATACCTTTATTGGTATCGTCACCCGCCGGGCCATCATCAAGTATTGCCAGCAAACAATGTTCCCCGAAGCAGAACTCGTACATAATTCTGCAAACGCTTGATCGGAATATATCCTTTTGATCAAGAAGGCACTGCCATAGGGCCGCTGCATTCTGATTTTCCGATTGAAGTGATCCATTCTGCCAAATGAACTTTTTTAATGGAATATCCGTTAAAAGCCCCGATTCCTCGTGGAATCGGGGCTTTTGCTATGCCAGGGGTTCCTGGAGATATTGCTCCCAGGGAAGGGGAGCGGCAGCTTCTTTCAGACCAAAGGCGTCCCGGATGCCGGTACACATCTGCCGGAGCTTCCGCTGCAAATTAGGGGAGGCAAACCGTTCGGCGTGTCCGGCTGTCATGGCGTACTCGAAAAGCCTGGCCCGGTCCTCCTTGGCGTAACACATGGAATAGGTGTCGATGAAGTATTCTGTCCCCGGCTTCAGCCAGGCGCTGCCGTCCCGGTTCTGGTTGCGGGAAATGTCATTGTCATATTGGAATCCTTCCGGATTCAGCAAATCCCATCGGTCATAAGCCGCACTTTCCGTCAGTACCACAGTCTCCATCAGGTGGCTCAGTTCATGATACAGGGCATATTCTGTATTATAAGTGGTGGACAGAACGATGTAGGCTTCAAAATCCACCAGAAACTGGATTCCGTTGACAGCCTCCGGACTGCCGGATTCCGGTGACCCTTTCGCGTCACGGACCAGACAGATGTTAAGACCTGTAAATTTTCCTGCCAGTGTTTCCAGAAAACCCGCTGGGAACTGGCCCAGCCGGGCATCCAGAGCGGAAAGCTCCCGCTGCAGCAGATCTGCCTGGTATTCATAATCCAGGTGATAATCCCAGGGCTCCACAGCCACGGCATCCTTATAAATCAAAATGTTAATGCCATATTTGTCGCTGAGCTCCTGGGCATACAACGTGCAGGCGGCAAGACCGTCATAATCCGGATTTTCCCGGGTGAAGTGGGTGCCTGCGTAGAGTGCCTGGTCTGCGACGGAGGAGGCATCCGGATCCCAGCGATACAGGTACTGCTCATCGGAACAGAGAAACCAGATGCTGCCGTCTGTGGTTTCGGTGACGGACTGGGGGAAATGGGCATCATCCAGCTTCAGCTCAGCGATGCGGCGGCCGGTTTCCAGATCGTAAAGATCCAGAATGGTACCGGTTTCACTCAGACCGAAGGAAATGGCCTGGTTGTGCAATGGCAGATAGCAGCAGCCAAGGTCCCCATGCAGGGGATGCAATTGTTGGACGTTGCGGTCTGATCGTCCAAACAAAATCGTCTGGGTAGCATCCTGTCTCTGGAGGAAATAGTTCCCGGCACTGGTTTTTGGCAGAACATTGCCGTCACATTCTTTGAGAAGCTGACCGGTTTCGGCAGAAAGAAACAGGGTTTTCCACTGGCCGCCGGAATCTGTGATACTGACCTGCAGCACCGAGTCGTCCAGAAGCAGGCCGGAGAGCCCTTGTACCGGATAAGCCGCTTCCTTTAGAATCCGGCTGATGCCGCTGGCCAGATCCAGGGCACGGATGGAGTCAGCGGTACAATAGAAAAGGGTTTGTGCGTCGGCGGACAGCAGGGGGAACCCGGTGAGATTTTCCGGCGCGGCGATTCGGCGGATCTCCCGCAGGCCGGGATCCAGAAGAACGGTTTCCACGGTGGTGCCGTCAAAATAGGAGATGCCCTCATTCAGCTGCTGCACCGTGCTGTTTTCCGGCATCAGCAGGAAGCCGGGGGAATGGGTGGCGCTGATGGTCATGGTATCCGTATTCAGAACCGACAAAGTGGCAGACTCTGTACCGGAAAACAGAAGCAGATTCTGCCCCCAGGACAAAATGCCGTTGAGGGGTTCTGTTAAGCGATAAGTATGCAGAACGTCGTCCTGATAGACGGGAATGGTGATGGTGTCGGTCGCTTCGGCAGGTGCGGTGGCAGCGACCGGAGAAAGGGTGTGCTCTTCCGGCAGGGGATTCTGGGCTGCGCAGCCGCAAAACAGAAATCCGGCCAGAAGCAGGGGAATCAGGGATCGTCTCATTATTGTCTCCTTGCCAGGGTGTAGTCGTCACCCTGTCTGTAATAAGGGCAGTGCTGGGAACGGGAGCTCATGATCCGGTAAACTTCATCTTCATCCAGATCCATCATACAATAGTACTCCTCGTATTCCTCATCATAATCATAATACCAGCAGGTTTCACATTCTGTCGAAAACACAGGATCATCTCCCTAAAATGAAAAAATGATTGAAAAAATGAGACCGGGGACCATGCTGCACGAAGTCGAGGGACCTGCGCATCATCGAAACTGCCTGGCAGATATTCGACGCGAAGATCCCTCGACTGCGTACCATTCCACCGGGAAGGCGATTGTTTAAAGTGTGTTCAGATATGCCTCCACATCAAAGGGCTTGATTTTTTCGTCCTTGCGTAAGTACAGGGGATGATGGGGGTGGCCTTTTTTGGTGATGGCGCCGGCGCAATACCATGTGGCGCCGAATTCTTTTCCGATGGCCAGCATATCCCGGACACAGTCCGGCAGATACTTCCGCTTTTCGATGATGGCGCCCCAGGCGGCCCAGACGGCGGGTTTGTTGGAAATGGACAAGACATAGCGAAAGGCGGCCAGGTTTTCCCTGTGAAGCAGGGGATTGCAGACTTTTTCCATGTCATCCGGGGAAGTGGCCCGCTGGGCATAGACGTTGAACATGATAAAGGAATCAAATCCATTGCCCAGCGCAATTCGTTCCACGGATTTCAGGGTATTGTCCAGGGCATCAGGGCGTGCGGTGGAAGGATTGATGCCAATGCAGATCAGGGGATTGCTGCCCCGGGTACCCAGGATGTAACGGTATTCGGAATAAAAATTGGGGGCATAGAGCCATTTTTCAATGTCGTACTCCCCGGAAGGGGTGTTGGCTGCCTCCAGAGCCTGCTGAAAGGTGACCAGTTCCAGCTCCGTGGTGGCGCAATTGGGAATATGCATGGCTACTCCTCCTGATCCTGGGGGAACCACAGGCTGTTGCTGGGGTCATGGAAGTCACAGGTTTCCGGATCGATGCCCTTTTGCAGGCACCAACCGGCAAAGGCAGTGTCCAAAAACGGGTAGACACCTTCCATGGTAGACTGAAGGCTGACGGTGGTACCATCGGCCATGTACAGTTCGATGATCATGCTGCCGCCCTGGACCAGGTACAGCTTTTGCTCCTGAATGTCCCGGTACTGGTATACCCGGTCCTTGTTTCGGAAGGAGGCCACCAGGAAGCTGTCACCATCATAGAAAATGCCATGGGTCAGATAATAGACCCCCAGGCAAATGCCCAGAATCAGCACCACAATGCCGCCCAGCAGCAAAGCCAGACCCCCGGTGATGCCCACGCAGATGGAAAGAATACCGATGGCAGTGAGGCCAACACCAAAGACGCCATAGCGCTTGCTGACCCGGACGGCCAGTCCGCTCTGGTGCTGAGCCTTGCCTCGGAAAGCACTTGTGAAACGTTTGTCCACCACATAGCAAAGGCCGAAGGTCAGCGCGGCGGCCAGAAGGGTCATGAACAGATTCATAGGCAGTTCCTTTCTAAATTGAGAAAATGGTATCCACGGGAACATCGTATGGGTCCGGCTCCAGCCGGTCCAGAAGCTGAAAGTCGTAGCAAAGGGCTATGGTAGGATGTCCGGGTTCTTTGGCGAGGAACCGGTCATAATAGCCGCCGCCGTAGCCAATGCGGTAACCCCGGCAGTCAAAAGCCAACCCAGGCACAATGACCAGCGCGGACTCATCCCGGGCCACCGGCGCATCATCTGCCGGTTCCGGCACGCCCCGGGCGGTGTATTGCACCCGGGTCAGATCGGAAACGCAAAGAAAGCGCATCTCCCGCCCATCGCATTTGGGAAGGGCTACCTGCTTGCCATCGGCCAGGGCACGGTGCAGCAGAGGGAGAATGTCCACTTCCTGATTGAACGGAACATAGCCGTAAATGCTGTGGGCAGACTGATAGGCTGGAGAACGCAGAACCCGCTGGCAAAGCAGGACGCTGCGCCGGGCAATCTCCTGCTGATCCAGGGCCTGCTTTTTGGCCCGTATGGCGGAGCGGACGGCCTGCTTATTCTGCTTCATGGGGATCACCCCTGGCAGGCCGGAACAGCCGGAACCAGAGCGTGGTGGCGATTTCTCCGGGGATGCCCAGCAGGAAGATTTTCCACATGTTGAACCGGAAGAACACCAGAAAACTCACATAAATACTCAGCAGAAAACCCCAGACGATCATGGAAATCAGAGCCCGGTTCCAGCGGAAATCATGCCAGGCGGAGCGAAGGCTCAGCAGCACAATGGCGGTGATGGGGATGGCGTAGAAAAAGGCCACCCAGCTGTATGGCAGATCAAAGGAGGAAATCACAACGAAAATCAGCAGCGCAATGAACCACACCAGGGTGGTGGACAGGCCCAGAATGACATTCTTGTTGGCCTTGCGCTTCAGGGCCTTTTCGGAGACCTGGGTCATGGCCTTTTCCAGCTTGCCGGGATTGCCGGGGAGCTGATTGGGATCCTCCAGAAGCTCATTGACGGACGTATCAAACAGCTGTGCAAGCTGCACCAGTGTCAGTACATCGGGCATAGAGTCACCCCGTTCCCATTTGGAAACAGCCTTGTCGGAGTAATTGAGCTTTTCTGCCAGTCCTGCCTGGGTCAATCCGGCTCGTTTTCTTTGGGTGGCGATGTTGCTGCCGATGCAGCTTTTCAGGTGGTCGAGATCCATGATGTTCCTCCAGTGATGAAATTCCTGTTATTATAGTTTATCATAACCGGAAACGCAATGCAACAAAAAATGCGCCGTCTCCCAATGGAGACGGCGCATCGAAAACCAATGAAAATGTGTGATTCAGCGCAAAGCGACATTTATGCCGCACAGACGGACATATTTTCAGCGCGGTGAATCGTCAACTGTCTTTTGTCGATTGCTTTTTAAACCGCATATCCCTTTTGACGGATGACAGCCAGAACGGATTCAACACATTCCTCACAGGTATCGTGAGACTCTGCTTCCACCATGACACGGATTACCGGCTCGGTGCCGGATTCCCGGACCAGGATCCGGCCGGAATCCCCCAGCTTCCCGGCAACTTCTGCCACGACGGCCTGAACATCGGGATCATCCTGGGCCTGCTTTTTGTCCCCCACCCGGATGTTTTTCAGCACCTGGGGATAAATGGTGAGTCCTTCACTGAGTTGGCTCATGGTCTTCTTTTTGGCCAGCATGACCTCCATCAGTTTCAGGCTGGTCAGAATGCCGTCGCCGGTGGAGGCGTACTTGGAGAAGATGATATGACCGCTCTGCTCACCGCCCAGACGGCAGCCGTTCGCCATCATGTATTCATAAACGTACTTGTCGCCCACCTTGGTTTTGGCGTAGTCAATGCCCAGCTCGTCAAAGGCCTTGTACAGGCCGAAGTTGGACATGACGGTGGTGACCACGGTGTTGCCCAGAAGCTTTCCCCGCTCCTTCATATACCGGCCATAGATGTAGAGAATATGGTCGCCGGTGATGACGTTGCCCTTCTCATCCACGCACAGACACCGGTCAGCGTCGCCGTCATAGGCGAAGCCAACATCCAGGCCGTTGTCCAGCACGAACTGGCGCAGTACGTCAATGTGGGTGGAACCGGCGTTGGCGTTGATGTTGTAGCCGTCGGGATCCGCGTTGATCACATAGGTTTTGGCACCCAGGGCGTCAAAGACTGCCTTGGCCACATTCCAGGAGGAACCATTGGCGCAATCCAGGCCGACCTTCAGCCCCTTGAAGGAGTACATGCCCAGAGAAATCAGGTAGCCGATGTATCGGTTCCGGCCGGAGACATAGTCCACGGTACGGCCGATCTGGTCCCGCTTGGCCAGGGGCAGTTCGGGCCATGCCTTGCCAAAGGCTTCCAGATGACCGTCCAGATAGGCTTCAATCAGGGCAATGACGCTTTCGTCCATCTTCTCACCAAAATTGTTGATGAGCTTGATGCCGTTGTCATAATAGGGGTTGTGGCTGGCGGAGATCATGATGCCGCAGTCAAAGCTGTCGGTGCGGGCCACATAGGCCACGGAGGGCGTGGTGGTAACGTGAAGCAGATAGGCGTCGGCGCCGGAGGCCACCAGTCCGCCCACCAGGCTGTATTCAAACATGTAGCTTGACCGGCGGGTGTCCTTGCCGATGACGATCCGGGCGGGGGCATCACTGCCGCTGCGGCGTTTCAGCTGAGTGTAATACCAGCCCAGAAAACGGCCCACTTTAAAGGCGTGGTCTGCTGTCAGCGTTACATTGGCTTCGCCCCGGAAGCCATCGGTTCCAAAATACTTACCCATAGGAGCTGCTCCTTTCAATAGTGGGGATTGCTGATCCGGGAGATGCTTCGATGAAAGTGGAGGGGCAGCCAAAGGCCGCCTCTGTGCCGATATCCACCGGATTCAGAAAACATACAAATTACTTCTTGGTGACCACGGTGCCATTGTTTTTCCAGATGCTGTTCTCCGGAATGACGCCCCGGACGCAGGAGGTGGGGTAGACATTGCTGCGGCGGCCAATGACGGTGCCGGGATTTAACACACTGTTGCATCCCACTTCCACAAAATCACCCAACATGGCGCCGAATTTCTTCAGACCCGTGGGTATTTGTTCGTTCCCGTTTTTCACAACCACCAGGGAGTGGTCGGACTTGACGTTGGAGGTGACGGCGCCGGCGCCCATGTGGGATTTGTAACCCAGGATGCTGTCGCCGACATAATTGAAATGAGGCACCTGCACATTGTCAAACAGAATGACATTTTTTAGTTCCACAGAATTGCCCACCACGCAGTTTTCACCCACCAGGGCGCTGCCCCGGATGAAGGCACAGTGACGAATTTCGGTGCCGGGACCGATGATGCAGGGGGCGCCCAGAAATGCCGTGGGTGCCACCGTAGCGGTCTTGTGCACCCAAACCTGGGGAGCGGTTTGCGTGTATGTATCATCCAGAGAAGGACCCAGGGACAGAATCAGCTCCTTGATGCCCCCCAGCGCCTGCCAGGGACAGGGGTACTCTGCCAGAAAAGAGCCGGCCAGAGAATGGCTCAGGTCAAAAAGATCAGTGGTGGTCAGCATAATATTGCCTCCGTTTCAAGGAAGAGAATCAAAGATTTGCTTCCATACTATACATGAAATCGCAGCGGCTGTCAACGATTGAAGGGCAGAATTTGCAAAAATTTATATAATTGAATTATTTATTAACCATTTTCGACTCAAAAGACCAAAAAGAACCGGAACTGCGGGAGCAGCTCCGGAGAATGCTTATGTACGTTTCTGCTGAACCATAGCAGAAATGGCATCCAGATCATCGGCGGTGATTTCTTCCCGCTGCAGCAGAGCGGCAAACAGGCCAACGATCTGAGGCTTGTAACGGTGACAGAAAATGGTATTTGCGAAATATTCTTCACGGGTCACGGTGGGAACAAAAACACGGCCATAGGTCTTGATGCGCTTGACCAGACCGGCTTCCTGAATGGCACCCTTTTTCAGAAGGCCGTTCAGAAGGATGTGGACAGAACTGTCCTTCCATGTTTTCTCTTCAGAACGGGCAAGCAAGTCGGCACGGGACATGGGCACGCCGCTTTCCCACATGACATCCATAATCTCCATTTCACTTCTTGTAAGTTCCACCTGAACACTTCCTTTGTCTCAAATCGGGTACATTATATCGCTGTTTATATATTTTGTCAATTACAAAACCAGAGAATAATTTGATTTTTTCGAGTTTTTTGGGACAGAAATCGATTTCTGACATCGGTTATTTGGAGGTAATTATTGAAATAAATAATAGGATTGACTGCGGATTATTAATTGGAATCGCTGCTGAATGTCAGAATATCTATCAATTTTTCTCTATTTTCCTCCAGATCGGCCACCAAAACATCCATTCCTCTGATTCGCTGGCAGGCATAGGTTCCATCCGCCGGGACCCGATGGGTGGAAATGGTGGGGTTATCCAGCAGCGGGAACAACTTTGCGGCCAGAACCAGAATCTCCCGTTTGCTCAGGTCGGTTGAGAGCATGGGCAGAACGTCCACAACAGTGGAAAGAATGGTCAGCAGGTCTGCATTGCGGTAGCGGTCCAGCAGGGAAGACAGCAGTTTTCGCTGACGAAGGGTCCGGCTGAAATCACCATCCTTATCCAGATTCCGGATTCGGGTGTATGCCAGAGCCTGACTGCCGCTGAGCAGATTGGTGCCTGCGGTCAGGCTGCCGGGAACAGCAGCGTTGATGGCTTCCGCTTCGTCCTGCCGCAGTTCCAGGCTGACGCCCCCCAACAGGTCGATAATCTGAGAAAAACTGGAAAAATCCACCTCCACGCAGCCGTCTGAAACAATACCGAAGTTTTCAAGCAGGGTTTGCTGCATCAGCTCCATTCCGCCATAAACATAGGCTGCGTTGAGCCGGTTGCTCTCGTATCCGGGAATGGGAAGATACAGATCCCTCAAAAAAGAGGTGATGGTGATGGTCTTGCTGTCCGGATGAAAGCTGGCAAGAATCATGGTATCGGATCTGGCCCGGGATTCGTCCCGGCGGTCCTGGCCAATCAGAATAAGATTGATGATGCCGCTGTCCTTGCCGCCGATCAGGACCGGATCCTCCGCGGCGGAAGCCGTCATGGGCAGCAGGAAAAGGACCATGGAGAAACAAATCATTTTTTTGAAAAAATATCCCGGGGATATGGAATGTCGTTTCATAGAAGGCGCCTCCCAATCAAAGCGATTTGGGAATAGCTTATGCAGAGAATGGAAAAAGAATTCTCCCACCGGCGCGGCTGGAGGCAGGAAAACGGCACAGGGACGGTCACGGAACGCTGCCATGACAAGCGGGAAATCCGCAACAAAAGGAGCCGCGAGGAAGTATCCTCACGGCTCAGCGTATTTTTGAACGGTTAGTTACCGAAGAAGCGACGGTAGTAATCAAACCATTCGTTGGGATCCCCTTCACTGGGCATATTCTCGGCATCCTGGGGGATGGTTTCCTGTGTATTCAGGCTTTGGGGCTTTTCATCCAATGTGATATCCAGTACCAGCTGGCCGCCGCTGCGGACCACGGTAATGGTGGTGGTGTCGCCGGCCTTGAAATTACGCAGCGCCCGGGTCAGGGTGGTGATGCCTGTCACTTCGGTGCCGCCCAGGTCGATGATGATGTCCTTGGGCTGGACGCCGGCCCGGTCTGCACTGCCGCCTTTTTCCACGCTCAAAACATAAGCGCCGATGGGAAGGCCGAACTTGGATGCGGATTCCTCGTCGGTATTGGAAACGGAAATGCCCAAATAGGCGCCGGTGACGTAACCCAGATCAATGAGATCACTGATGATACCCTTCACATCATCAATAGGAATGGCAAAGCCGATGCCTTCAATGGTGGCGCCGGAGCCGGAGGTGCCGGAGTACTTGGCAGTGGTGACGCCTACCACTTCGCCGTACATGTTAAACAGAGGGCCGCCGGAGTTGCCGGAGTTAATGGCAGCGTCGGTCTGGATCATGCTGATGATGCTGCCGTCGGTGGTGACGTCCCGGTCCTTGCCGCTGACGTAACCCACCGTCTGGGTGGCGGTCAGTTCGCCCAGGGGATTGCCGATGGCCACCACCATGTCACCGATGGTCAGGTCATCGCTGCTGCCCAGGGTGGCGGCCGGCAAGCCAGTGGCCTCCACCTTCAGCACGGCGATGTCGTTGGTGGAATCCTTGCCCACGATGGTGGCAGGATACTCGGTTTTGTCATGGGTGATGACGGAAACATCGCTGGCATCTTCCACCACATGGCAATTGGTGATCACATAGCCATCTTCGGTCAGAATGAAACCGGAGCCGGTGGCGGTGCCTTTTGTAACACCATAAAAGCTCTGGGACTGAATCGTGGCGGAGATGGCAACCACGCTGCTGACATTGTTTGCGTAAACCTGGCTGGGGGACATCTGACTGCCGGAGGCCACAGAGTTACCGGACACAGTACCGGTACGACTGTTCGCCGTGTCAATTTGCTTCTGCAGGTCATTCAGCTTCTGGTTGAAAGAGGTTTCCATATGCTGGGTCTCCTGCTTCCAGTGGTTATTCACCAGCGCGGCGGTAATGCCGCAGCTGCCGGCAACCAGTACCACGGCCAGGACAGCGGCCAACACACGTTTGCCGGTACCGTGGGTTCTGGGCTTTTTGCTCTTGGGGGGCGTAGGTGCCTCCTGGTAGGGCTGATAAAAATTGCCGTTATCCTGCCGGGGCGGCTGATAGCGGTAGCCGGTCTGCTCCGGCTGGTGGTTCATCACATAAGGGGAGTTGGCATAGGGGAATTCTTTTCGGCCGGTGCCATGGTAGGCAGAGGGATTCGGCTGCTGAGGAGGAGCTTCCTGCTGGGGAGGAGTTTCCTGCAGGGGTTCCTGCTGAGGATTGAATTCCTGATTTTCATATTCGTTCATAGGGGTGCCTCCGTTCTCAATTCTTTTCCATCATGATATCGGTCACTTATGAAAAGAATATGTACACTTGTCGAAAAATATTTGAATTTTCCCCAATCTGCCATCATGATACTATTGACCAAATGATTCGTCAAGGAAAAATCGCAGCAGTTACCTGCTGCGATTCTGAATTCCACGATGGTGCGCAACCATCCAATGTCGATGGCATGAGGGGCTTCCGCACCAGTGCATAAAACGGATCATTCCTTTTCGGATTTACTTTTTCCGGAAGGACATGCAGTCGGTGCACTGATCCTGGGTGGGGTTGCTTTCATGGGTGCCCACTTTGATGTGATCCAGGGAACAGTAGTTCTCCGTCTCACAGTGATGGGCACACTGGTGTACAGTACACTCAATGGACTTGTTGGCATGATCGTTCATAGAAAAATTCCTCCTTTGATTTTGGGTTCGGACATAGTATGGCCAGTCTTAAAAAAAACAGTCTGGAAGTTCCTTCCATCATTGCTTTTTATGATAAGATGTGATATGCTAGCAACATTATGTATGATGAAGGAGGAACAGCTATGGCGAAAATAGCACCTTCCATTCTTGCGGCCGACTTTACCAATCTGGGACGGGATGTCCGGGATATTGCGCACAATGGCGCAGATTTTGTTCATGTGGATATTATGGACGGTCAGTTTGTACCCAATATTTCTTTCGGTACGCCTGTGGTGCAGGCGCTGCGTCCTGTGACAGATCTACCGCTGGATGTTCACCTGATGATCGAAAAACCCATCCGCTATGTGGAGGAATATATCAAAGCCGGCGCCGACTGGCTGACCATTCATATTGAAGCGGATCAGCCCCAGAACACCCTGGAAGCCCTGGATAAAATCCGGAGCCTGGGCTGCCATCCTTCCATCAGCCTGAAGCCCAGGACCCCGGCGGAAGCAGCCATTCCCTACCTGGAGAAGGTGGACATGGTTCTGGTGATGACGGTGGAGCCCGGTTTCGGGGGCCAGAAATTTATGCCCGATCAGATGGAGAAAGTTCGGAATCTGCGCCAGCTGCTGGACAAGGTAAATCCTGGCTGTGTCATCGAAGTGGATGGCGGTGTCAATGAAGCAACCCAGGCTGTTTGCAAGGAAAGCGGCGTGGAGGTTCTGGTGGCCGGCTCCGCTTACTTTAAGGCATCCGACCGGGCAGCCTTTGTGAAACTGATTCAGGAATGATTGGAAATGAAATGGGGGATGCAGGAAAGCATCCCCCTGATTTATTATAAAAGTGGCAGGTTTCACATATCTTACTGATATATTGTTATCGATTTCGTAACGTTTCCAATTGACAAGACATGGATAAAAAGATATAATATATGCGGAAAAACCGGGAGAAACCCGGGGTCCGGTCCGTAAATCCAAAGACGACCAGTCTTTTGAAAAGAAAGGAAATTTGCCATGATTTATAGTGCAGAAGTACAGCATATGTGCTCCGTGGCCAAGGGCGCCTATCACGGCCCCGCTCCCATTCCCGAAGAGGGCAAGTGGGTTCAGGTCAAGGAAATTAAGGATGTCTCCGGTTTCACCCACGGCATCGGCTGGTGCGCTCCCCAGCAGGGCTGCTGCAAGCTGACCCTGAATGTGAAGGAAGGCATCATCGAGGAGGCTCTGGTGGAGACCCTGGGCTGCTCCGGTATGACCCATTCCGCCGCAATGGCTTCCGAGATTCTGATCGGTAAGACTATTCTGGAGGCCCTGAATACCGACCTGGTTTGCGACGCCATCAACACCGCTATGCGTGAACTGTTCCTGCAGATCGTTTATGGCCGCAGCCAGTCTGCATTCTCCGAGGACGGCCTGGCCGTCGGCGCTTCCCTGGAAGACCTGGGCAAGGGCCTGCGC
>JBJDYI010000183.1:0-7294 GCA_051867165.1 Faecousia sp.
CAAGTAAATAATCCTAAGCCAAGGGATAGGGCCGAGAGGCTCTGTTCCTCGTTACAGCCCCTATTCGCATTGCCATAATTCATATATTTATATGTTTTCAGACCCCGCTGAGGGTCTTTTCTTTTGCCCATTTTACGGAGGTGATCGCATATCAGAAAGCTGAAGAAATATACGCCTACCAAGTTCATGGCAAAAGGCTCTCACTACGACAAGGCCGCCGCTGACTATGCGGTCGACTTCATTGAATGTCTGTGCCACACCAAAGGTACCTGGGCAAGGAAGCCATTTGAGCTGATCGACTGGCAGGAACAGATCATCCGAGATGTTTTTGGAACCATGAAACCCAACGGCTACCGTCAGTTCAATACCGCATACATCGAAATCCCCAAAAAACAAGGGAAGTCCGAACTGGCTGCCGCCGTGGCGCTTCTGCTGACCTGCGGTGATGGAGAGGAACGAGCCGAAGTGTATGGCTGTGCCGCCGACCGCCAGCAAGCATCCATCGTGTTCAATGTGGCTGCCGATATGGTGCGTATGTGTCCTGCGCTCTCCAAGCGAGTCAAAATCCTGGACTCCCAGAAGCGGTTGATCTATCAGCCAACGGGCAGTATCTACCAGGTGCTTTCCGCTGACGTCGGCAACAAGCATGGTTTCAATACCCATGGCGTTGTGTTCGATGAGCTTCACACCCAGCCCAACAGAAAACTCTTTGATGTTATGACCAAGGGTTCTGGCGATGCCCGAATGCAACCGCTGTATTTCCTCATTACCACTGCGGGCAATGACACCAAGTCCATCTGCTATGAAGTTCATCAGAAGGCCAAGGACATCATCGAAGGCCGAAAGATCGACCATACCTTTTACCCGGTCATCTACGGTGCTGATGAGTCCGATGACTGGACGGACCCTAAGACCTGGAAGAAAGCCAATCCCTCGCTGGGGATCACAGTGGGCATTGATAAGGTACGGGATGCCTGCGAGTCCGCCAAGCAGAATCCCGGCGAAGAGAACGCCTTCCGGCAGCTCAGACTCAACCAGTGGGTCAAACAGGCTGTCCGCTGGATGCCTATGGAGAAATGGGATCGGTGTGCCTTTGCCACCTCGGAGGACGATCTGTCTGGCCGTGTCTGCTATGGCGGCCTCGATCTTTCCTCCACCACCGATATAACAGCCTTTGTGCTGGTGTTCCCGCCCACCGACGAGGACGATAAATACATTGTGTTGCCGTACTTCTGGATTCCAGAGGATAACCTGGCACTTCGTGTACGCCGGGATCATGTACCATACGATGTTTGGGAGCGGCAGGGCTACCTACAAACCACGGAGGGCAATGTTGTCCACTACGGATATATCGAGAAGTTCATAGAGCGGCTCGGTGAGCAGTATCATATCCGGGAAATCGCATTTGACCGGTGGGGTGCCGTCCAGATGACCCAGAACCTTGAGGGCATGGGCTTTACCGTGGTACCCTTTGGCCAGGGCTTCAAAGATATGAGTCCTCCCACCAAGGAGCTGATGAAGCTGGTGCTGGAGAAACGAATCGCCCACGGCGGTCACCCGGTTCTTCGCTGGATGATGGATAACATCTTCATCCGCACTGATCCAGCGGGCAACATTAAGCCCGACAAAGAAAAATCCACAGAAAAGATCGACGGCGCAGTGGCTACCATTATGGCCCTGGATCGTGCGATCCGCTGCGGCAATGACACCAGTGCTTCGGTCTACGATGACCGGGGCATTTTGTTTATATGAGGTAACCGTCTATGGAAAAACCAAATTTACACGTGGTCTCCCTCTCTGGAGGAAAAGACTCCACCGCCATGCTGCTCCGCATGGTCGAAGAGGGCTGGCCCATTGACCATATTTTATTCTGCGATACTGGGTTGGAGTTTGAGGGTATGTATCACCATATCGACAAATTGGAGAAATACATCGGAGTGCCGATCACCAGGCTCAAGTCCGAGTATTCCTTTGAATATCTGCTCCTGGAGCATATGCCCAAGAGAAAGAACCCAGAGTTGTTCGGACGTAAAGGTTACAGCTGGGCAGGACCCAGAAACCGTTGGTGTACCGCAATGCTCAAACAGCGGGTCATCGACCGCTATCTCCGGGGTCTGGCAAAAGAATACGAGTTGGTGCAGTATATCGGCATTGCTGCCGATGAACCGCAGCGTGTCCGTGATTATCGCTATCCCCTTGTGGAATGGGGCATGACCGAGGCAGACTGCCTTGCATACTGCAAAGAGCGTGGCTTCGATTGGGACGGTTTATATGATATTTTCCACCGAGTTTCCTGCTGGTGCTGCCCCTTACAGTCCCTCGATGAATTGCGAAAACTCCGAAAACACTTCCCGGAACTCTGGGAAAAACTGCTTGACTGGGATTCACGCACATGGCGCACATTTTTGAAACACTACTCCGTGGAGCAACTGGAAACACGCTTTGCTTTTGAGGAGGAACGACTTGCTGCAGGACTTCCCATAAAAGGCAGAGCGTTTTTTGATGCTCTGCGAGAGCGATTGAAGGAGAGTGATACATAATGGGCATCTTCTCAGGGCTATTCCGCTCCAGGGACAAGCCCCAAAACCGCACTGCGGGTAGCAGCTACAGCTTTTTCATGGGCAACAGCACGGCTGGCAAACCCGTAACAGAGCGGAGCGCCATGCAGATGACTGCCGTGTATTCCTGCGTCCGTATTCTTTCTGAGGCGGTGGCAGGGCTGCCGCTTCACCTGTACCGCTACAAAGAGGACGGTGGGAAAGAGAAAGCCATCGATCACCCGCTGTACCATCTGTTGCACGATGAGCCGAACCCGGAGATGAGTTCCTTTGTGTTCCGGGAGACGCTCATGACGCACCTTCTTCTGTGGGGTAACGCCTATGCCCAGGTGATCCGCAACGGAAAAGGTGAGGTCATAGCTCTCTATCCACTGATGCCCAATCGCATGACGGTGGATCGAGATGGGAGAGGTCAACTGTACTACAAATACACGACCAGCTCCGATGATGCACCGACCATGCAGGGCAATGTTGCCTACCTGGGTCCTTCCGATGTGCTGCACATTCCAGGCCTCGGATTTGACGGCCTCGTTGGCTATAGCCCCATTGCCATGGCCAAAAACGCTATCGGTATGGCTATCGCCTGCGAGGAGTATGGCGCTAAGTTTTTCGCCAACGGCGCGGCTCCGGGCGGTGTACTGGAACATCCAGGCACCATCAAAGACCCCCAGCGCGTCCGGGAAAGCTGGCAGTCCACATTCGGAGGCAGCGGCAACGCCAACAAGATCGCGGTTCTGGAAGAGGGCATGAAATACACCCCCATTGGGATCTCCCCGGAGCAGGCTCAGTTCCTTGAAACCCGCAAATTTCAGATCAATGAAATCGCCCGAATCTTCCGTGTCCCGCCCCACATGGTTGGCGACCTTGAGAAATCCAGCTTCTCCAACATTGAGCAGCAGAGTTTGGAGTTTGTGAAATACACTCTTGACCCCTGGCTGGTGCGCTGGGAGCAGTCCATCTACCGCACTCTGTTTACGGAAAGCGAGAAACAACAGTATTTCGTGAAGTTCAGCGTAGACGGACTTCTTCGCGGTGACTATGCCACTCGAATGAGCGGATATGCCACCGCAAGACAGAACGGCTGGATGTCCGCCAACGACATTCGGGAGCTGGAGAATCTGGATCGGATTCCTGCAGAAGAAGGCGGCGACCTCTACCTCGTCAACGGCAATATGTGCAAGCTGGCGGATGCCGGAATCTTCTCTGGACAGGTGACCACCACCGAACCTACAACTGAAAAGGAGGAAACCCCAATTGAATAAGTTCTGGAACTTTACCGACAACGACGATGGTTCCCGCACCCTGATGCTGTGTGGCTCCATTGCCGATGAAAGTTGGTACGACGATGACATCACCCCCAAGGCATTCAGAGAAGAACTGAACGCTGGAAAGGGTGATGTTGTTATTTGGATCAACAGCCCCGGTGGCGACTGTGTGGCTGCTGCCCAAATCTACAATATGCTGATGGACTATCCCGGCAATGTCACTGTGAAGATCGACGGCATTGCGGCATCTGCCGCTTCTGTGATCGCCATGGCTGGAACCCAAGTCCTCATGTCTCCTACGGGGCTGATGATGATCCACAATCCCCTGACTGTGGCCATCGGTGACTCTGAGGAGATGCAGAAGGCCATTGATATGCTCGCTGAGGTCAAGGAAAGCATCATCAACGCCTATGAAATCAAGACTGGCCTGTCCCGTGCGAAGCTGTCCCACCTGATGGATGCGGAGACCTGGATGAGCGCAAAGAAAGCCATCGAGCTTGGCTTTGCGGACGATCTGCTCTTCAAAAATTCCGATGAAGGAACGGCTGCCGTCGAGGACAGTTTTACTTTCAGCCGCAGGGCGGTCACGAACTCCCTGCTGTCGAAGGTGAATCGCAAGTCTACCCCCAAGCCCGCTGCTACTGCGGCCCCCAAGTCCGAGCCTGCTAAGAAAGCGGGCATTCCCATCGCTGATCTCGAAAAGAGACTCAATCTCATCAAACCTTAAGGAGGATTTTACAATGGATAAGATTACCGAACTGCGTGAGAAGCGCACCAAGGCCTGGAACAAGGCCAAAGCATTCCTGGATGCCCATCGTGACGAGAGCGGCGTTCTGCCCGCTGACCAGGCCGAAGTCTATGACCGTATGGAGCAGGAGGTTGTCAACCTGGGCCGCGAAATCGGTCGCATGGAGCGCCAGGAGGCCATCGAGCGGGAGATGAACGCTCCCACCGCCACGCCGCTCACCACCAAGCCCGAAACCACCGCCAAGGCGGACACCAAGACTGGCCGTGCCTCTGATGCCTACAAGAAGGCGTTCTGGGCGCAGGCCCGCGCCCGTAACGGCGTAAAGCCCGAAGTGCGTGACGCACTCCAGGAGGGTGTGGATTCTGAGGGCGGTTACCTGGTTCCCGATGAGTATGAGCATACGCTCGTGCAGGGTCTGGAAGAGGGAAACATCATTCGTAACCACGCCAAGGTCATCACCACTTCCAGCGGCTCCCACAAGATCCCCGTCGTAGCATCCAAGGGCAGCGCGGCGTGGATTGACGAGGAAGGTCAGTACACTGAGAGCGATGATGTGTTCGGCCAGGTGCAGCTCGATGCGCACAAGGTCGGCACCATCATCAAGGTTTCTCAGGAGCTCCTGGCAGACTCCGCTTTCGATCTGGAGAGCTACTTCACCTCTGAGTTCACCCGCCGCATCGGCACGAAGGAAGAGGAGGCCTTCCTGGTCGGTAACGGCAGCCACAAGCCCACTGGCCTGCTGAACGAGACTGGTGGCGCTCAGATCGGTGTTACCGCAGCTTCCGCGACTGCGATCACTGCCGACGAAGTGATCGACCTGTTCTACTCTCTGGCGGCTCCTTACCGCAAGAACGCCATCTGGATTCTGAACGATGCTACGGTCAAGGCGATCCGCAAGCTGAAGGATTCCTCCGGCCAGTATCTGTGGCAGCCCGCTCTGAAGGACGGCGAGTTTGACACCATCCTGGGCAAGCGGTACTTCACCTCCGCCTATATGCCCACCATGACCGCTGGGGCCAAGACCATCCTCTTCGGTGATCTGAGCTACTACTGGATTGGCGACCGTCAGGGCATCACCTTCCAGCGTTTGAACGAGCGGTTCGCTGATTACGGTCAGGTTGGCTTCCTCGCCTCCAAGCGCCTGGACGGCAAGCTGGTTCTGCCCGAAGCCATCAAGGTACTTCAGCAGAAGGCTGGCTCTGGCACCTGATTGAGAGGAGGCGGCGGTGATGGATGAACTTCTCACGAAGGTTAAGCAGAATCTGATTCTGGAACATACGGCGGATGATGCTCTGCTGAAAAGCTACATCACCGCCGCCGTTTCCTACGCGGAGAGCTACCAGCACATCCCGGAAGGTTTCTACAAAGCCAATCCGATGCCCCCAACAACCGAGCAAGCTGTCATTATGCTGGCCTCTCATTTCTATGAGTCCAGAGATGGCAGCACAGGCGGTTTCTTTGCGGATAACGTCCAAGCCGGACAGCAAGTGTGGAACACCGTCAATCTGCTTCTTCGGCTGGATCGGAGGTGGCAAGTATGAGCTTCGGGAAGATGAACGGCTTTGCGGACATTGTCATCACCAAACGGGTCAAAGACAACGAGGGCTTCTCCACTACGGTGGATGAAGTCCTCGCCTCCGTTCGCGTCTACCGGGAGGGCCGTCATGGCAGCCAGCGCTGGGCGAATCTCTCAGCTTTTTCCGAAGCTACTGACCTTTTCCGCTTTCGGCGCATCCCCGGTTTGACGATTACCACCGACCACATCTTAGTTTGCGAGGATGGCCGATTTGAGATCACCTCGGTAGAGGATGTGAAAGGCCGGGGAATGTATATCGAAGTGCTGGCGAAGAAAGTGGTGGCCACTCAGGGAGCCCACTAAAGCAATTCTTGCTTTAGTGGGAGAGGAGGAGCATCGGAATGAATGAGCTTTTCGCGCCCCAGCGAAAACGAATGATATGGAGATTGCGACGACGATGGCAAAGGTTGATATCAAAATGCCCGATGAGTTTCTGGAGCGGATGTCCCATCTGGGCAGCAACTTTGATGCGGTTGCAGAAAGCGTATTGGAAGCGGGTGGTGAGGTTGTTCTCCAGAAGGTACAAGGCAGCCTTGCCTCTGTGATCGCCAGCGGCACGAAGTATGATTCCCGCTCCACGGGTGAATTGGAGGCCTCCCTTGGTTTAACCCCGGCAAAAACTGACCGGGACGGCAACCATAATGTCAAGGTTGGCTTCGCTGAGCCAAGACGCGATGGAGGCAGCAACGCCAAGCTGGCCAACATCCTGGAATACGGTAAACACGGGCAGCCAGCGAAACCGTTTCTGGCACCCGCCAAGAGCGCATCCCGTTCCGCTTGTAAAGCCGCCATGCAGCAGAAATTTGAAGAGGAGGTCAAGAAGCTGTGAGTGTTCTATCAGATATCCAGTTGGCGATTACACCGCTTGGAATTCCCATTGAAACTGGCGTGTTTAAAGACGAAGCCCCGGAGCGTTATATCGTTGTCGTTCCCATCGCGGATACCTTTGACCTCCATGCGGACAATGCGCCCGGATACGATGTGCAGGAAGCCCGATTGTCCCTCTATTCCCAGGGGAACTACATGAAGGACAAAAACGCTATTGTGAAGGCGCTTCTTGCCCACGACTTCACCATAACGGATCGAAGATATATCGGTTACGAAACCGAAACTGGCTACCACCACTACAACGTGGATGTGGCAAAAC
>JBJDYI010000184.1:0-1953 GCA_051867165.1 Faecousia sp.
AAGAACACCGTGCTGACGGATATGGAAAAGCGGCTGGTTTCCTACCATGAGGTGGGCCACGCCCTGGTTGCGGCCCTGGAAAAGCACGCCCAGCCTGTGTCCAAGATTACCATCGTTCCCCATACCTCCGGTGCTCTGGGCTACACCATGCAGATGCCCGAGGAAGAAAAGTTCCTGAATACAGCCGAGGAGCTGCGCACGGAACTGAAGACCCTGCTTGGCGGTCGTGCTGCGGAGCAGGTGGTGTTCGGCGTTCAGACCACCGGCGCCTCCAATGACATTCAGCGGGCCACTGCCCTGGCCCGGGCCATGGTGACCCAGTATGGCATGAGCGAGAAGCTGGGTCTCATGTCCACCGCTTCCGTTTCCAATCAGTATCTGGACGGTCAGGCTTATATGGACTGCTCCCAGACCACCGCATACCAGGTGGACCAGGAGGTCAAGGCCATTCTGGACGAAGCCTATGCAGCAGCCAAGCAGATCCTGTTGGATAACCGGAGCCTGCTGGACGAGGTGTCCGAATATCTGCTGGTGAAGGAGACCATCACCGGCGACGAGCTGATGGCCTACGTCAACGCAGACAAAAAGCAGCTTCCCGAAACCACCGAAGAGTAACCAAGAACACTGTGTGGGCAGAGGACTTCTGCGGCCGGCAGAATGACCATCTTCTCCTCTGCATACCATCACGACAGAAAATGCTTGACGAACTTTCAGTTCTTTGCTACAATTGCTATGTATTAGGCAATCGCCTCGATCCACGTCTGTCAGGGAAAATCTCTGGCAGACGTGTTTTTTATGGAAAGGGAAAGACGTTATGAATTGGAAAAAAGTAGTTTCCTTGATGATGGTGCTGGGAGGCAACCTGCTGTACGCCCTGTCTGTGAAGCTGTTTCTGCTGCCGGCCAATCTGATGAGCTGCGGCACCACGGGCATCGGCCTGGTGATGAACCATCTGTTTGGCATCCCGCTGACAGGATTCATTTTTGTGTTCAATGTGGTGATGCTGTGCCTGGGTTGGTGGGTCCTGGGGAAACAATTTGCCATGACCACGATCATCAGTTCTGTGTTTTACCCGGTGGCTCTGGAACTGCTGAACCGAATTCTGGGAGATGTTGTGATCACGGAAGACATTTTGTTGAATGTTCTGTTTTCCGGCATGGGCCTTGGTCTGTCTCTGGGCATCGTTATGAGAGCGGGCGCCTCCACCGGCGGCATGGATATTCCACCTCTGATTCTGAACAAGAAACTTCACATTCCCGTCTCCGTCAGCTTGTGGGCCTTCGACTTTGTCATTTTGCTGAGCCAGATGATGTTTCATCCGCTGGAGGATCTGCTCCACGGCATCCTGCTGATTATTGTCATTTCTGTTGCGCTGAACAAGGTGATGCTGCTGGGCACCAGCCGGACGGAAGTGAAGATCGTCAGCAATGAGGCAGACAAGATCCGGGAGGCAATTCTGTCGAAAGTAGACCGTGGCGTGACGATGCTGTACGGCAAGAGTGGTTTTAAGCAGCAGGAACTGGAAGTGATTCTCAGCGTGGTGTCTAACCATGAGCTGCCAAAAGTCGAGCGTCTGGCCCGTGATCTCGACCCCAGTTGCTTTGTGGTCATCAGCCGGGTGACAGAAGTATGGGGCCGGGGTTTTACCTACGGCAAACACTACGAAACGAAGTGACCAGAAAATCCGGGTGCCAAAAGCACCCGGAAAATGTTTTTTCAGATTTTTGAAAAAACCTATTGACATTTCGGCGAATCGTGATATAATACAAAAGCTGTCCGACAGAGACAGCGGCGAAACAAAATATGGGGGTATAGCTCAGCTGGGAGCCCAAGCAAACCAGAAACACACCCCACTTCTTAACTTAATATTTTATCTCATGAACTATTCCCTCTTATTCGGGGGTATAGCTCAGCTGGGAGCCCAAGCAAACCAGAAACACACCCCACTTCTTA
>JBJDYI010000185.1:0-1940 GCA_051867165.1 Faecousia sp.
TTGCCCCATATGGCTGTCCAGCTTCGCCGGGTGGCTGGTTATGCCCGTGTGTCTACCGACAGCGAGGAGCAGCTAACCAGCTACGAAGCTCAGGTGGATTACTACACCCGGTATATCCGCAGCCGTTCCGACTGGCAGTTCGTGGCTGTGTACACGGACGAGGGCATCTCCGCCACGAATACCAAGAAGCGTGACGGCTTTAACCGCATGGTGCAGGATGCTCTGGACGGCAAGATTGACCTGATCGCCACCAAATCCGTCAGCCGCTTTGCCAGAAATACGGTGGACAGCCTGACCACTGTCCGCAAACTGAAGGATGCCGGTGTGGAGGTGTATTTCGAGAAAGAAAACATCTGGACGCTGGATTCCAAGGGTGAGCTGCTCATCACCATCATGTCCAGCCTTGCCCAGGAGGAGAGCCGCTCCATCTCTGAAAACGTCACCTGGGGTCAGCGGAAACGGTTTGCCGACGGTAAGGTCAGCATTCCCTACGGTCAGTTCCTTGGATACCGCAAGGGTGCGGATGGTCTCCCGGAGATCGTGCCGGAGGAAGCGGAAACCGTCAGAACCATTTACCGGATGTTCATTGAGGGCAAGGCCACCAACGCCATAGCCAAATATCTGACGCAACAGGGTATCCCTACTCCGGCGGGCAAGCAGGTGTGGCAACGGGCCACGGTGGAAAGTATCCTCCGTAACGAAAAATACAAGGGTGCGGCACTCTTGCAGAAGAAATTCACCGTGGATTTCCTGCAGAAAAAGATGAAAGTCAACGAGGGTGAGGTACCCCAATATTATGTGGAACACAGCCATGAGGCCATTATTGATCCGAAGGAATGGGAGAAGGTGCAGTTGGAACTGGCAAAGCGGAAGAGCAGCACCCGGCGTGCCCAGTGCAACAGCCCCTTTTCCGGAAAGCTGATCTGCGGCGATTACGGAGAGATCTTCGGCTCCAAGGTATGGCACAGCACCAGCAAATACCGCAGGGTCATTTGGAGGTGCAATGCAAAATATGAAAGCGGCGATCCCTGCAGCACGCCACACCTTTATGAAGATGACCTGAAACAGTATTTTATAGCCGCACTCAGCCAACTTCTGGTCGACCGGACTGCTCTTCTGGAAGATGGCCGATTGATCCGGAGGGAACTGCTGGATTTCACAGTGCTTGACGCTGAGAGTGATGATATTCTGCGTGAGTTGGATGTGGTCGCCGGGATGATAAAACACCTGGTGGACGATAATGCCACTCAGGCAAAGTCCCAGACAACATACATCGGTCAGTACAATTCTCTGGTGGAACGATATGAGAATCTCCAGTCCCGGTATGATACCCTGCAACAACAAAAGGAACGGCGGCAGATCCAGGCTGATGCCATCGGCGGTTGCCTGTTCGCATTGGAGGAATTGGATATGCTGCAGATTTCATTTTCCGAACCGCTGTGGAATACGGTCGTTGACCATGTGACGGTATATGCCGACGAGCGGCTGGTGTTCCACTTTAAAAACGGCACAGAACAGGAGGTGAAGGTATGCAACTAATCAAGGAATGGCCGTTGAAGCAACTGCGTGAGGAGTACCCGGTCGGCACACGGGTGGAACTGATCCATATGGACGATCCTTATAACCGCAAACTTTTCCCCGGCTGCCAAGGAACTGTCCGCTGGGTGGATGATATGGGTACGATCCATGTCTCCTGGGACTGCGGTTCTAGCCTGGGTCTCATTCCCGGCGAGGATGCTTTCAAAGAGATCTGAATATCCCCAACAAATAAACCTCACACCCGGAAGTCCAAGTGTGAGGTTCTTTTCGCTATCAGTGGAAGGACGATACGGTTTTGTTAATCGAACTTATCCCTAATATCGCTTAGTGTTATCCCAAAACAAAAAAAGGAAACTGGAATGCGGATCATCCTATCCAGATCGTTGTTTCAGATATGACTA
>JBJDYI010000186.1:0-1916 GCA_051867165.1 Faecousia sp.
ATCTGGTTCAGAGGTTGTCATAACTTAGAATTTCTGGTAGAATCAACTCGTTGACGCTCTATTGGCGCCGCAGAATGCGAGGTGATTCTGTATGATAGTCTATCTTCAGATGATCAGCGAACCGGCTGACAAAAGCAAGTTCGAGTCTCTCTATATGAAATACCGCGGCATGATGTACCATGTTGCGTATCAGATCCTGCGTAATGAAGCTGATGCTGAAGACGCCGTCCATCAGGCTTTCTTATCCATTCTCAAGAACATGGACAAGATCCGGCAGGTAGACAGTCCTGATACACGGGCCTATGTCACCATTATTACAGAACGCAAGGCCATCGACACGATCCGGGACCGTAAGCGTGTTTCTCTGGTGGAGTACGAGGAAACTATGTACGGCATTGCATTCGAGCCTACGGGAGACCACGGAATCGGCGACGCGATTGCTCACCTGCCTGCCCAATATCGGGAGGTCCTGCTGCTTCGCCACGCCCAGGGATACAGCACACGCGAAGTGGCTGAAATTTTGGAACTAAACTATGATGCGGCCCGCAAATTACTGTACCGTGCAAAACTTGCACTGAAAGACCAGTTGGAGAAGGAGGGGATGAGCGTATGAACAAAACTCCATTTTCCGACAATGAATTGACTACCCCGGCACAGAGCGCGTTGACATCCATGATGAGCGCCATCCCGCAGCCGGAAGAATGCGACCACGAGTTTTCCTCCGAATTTGAAGAGAAGATGCAGGACGTCTTGAAGAAAGAGCGGCGGCGCCGTGCTATGCGCAGGGCGTCCAAGCGTGTTGCCATGCTGTTTCTTGTGTGCTGTGTCACCGCAGGTGTCTATCTCGGCGTAAATACCAACGCCAGAGCTGCTTTCTTTGGGTGGATCAAGGAGCACTATCAGAATTACGTTGTCTATTGCTTTTCCGGCAATCTGAATCCTGCGGCGGAGCCGATGCTCCCCAAGATGGAGTTCGAGCCTGAGTGGCTGCCCAGCGGATATGTCTGGGACGGTTCCTCAGAAATCAACGGACAGGTCGAAATTTCTTTCAAGAACCAGGAGGGAGACGAACTCACCTTCGGCTATATGCCAAACCCGGCAAAGCATGATTGGACCACCGAATCCTGGGAAATGGATCTTTCAGATATGACGCACACCGAGGCCGCAGTAAACGGCTATGCGGCAGATCTATTCGTCTCGAAAGACGGTGCCTCCGGCAATATTTTGATGTGGACATCTTATGAAAATGACGCAGCATTCTGTGTTTCCGGCCCTATCGAGGTGTCCGACCTGCTGCGGGTCGCAGAGAGTGTCAAACTGGTAAATGGTGACGACCTTCCGGAGGCGGACGGGTTTCGTCTTGCATGGCTTCCAGATGGCTATGAATTGATTGATCAAAATATATCCGAAAACAAAACGCATGCCATCTATGCCGATGAACAAGGACGCTTTTTGAAATTCACCTATCTGCGTGGTCAAAAAGAAACCGATCTGTTTGTCGATACCACCGGCACAACCATGGAGAAAGGGCAAGTCCACGGCCAATCAGCGGATCTGTTGATTTCCCATGACCCGGACGTTGCAAGTGCGATTCTGTGGACGGGGCCGCAGAACGACGCCTTCTACATCTCTGCTTTTCTGGAGAAAGATGATCTGATCCGTTTGGCGGAGTCTGTCGTGCCTTTTTATGGCCCCCTCTACCAGGCGTCCTGGGTACCGGAAGGATATACGGCCGATGAGATGCTGGGTGATGATTATGACTGTCTGATCATGTATCACAGAGATGATTCCGACAGGGTCCTGTCCTTCCATTATTTCTACAGTCACTCCGGTACCGGAATGTCCGTATATGCGGAAGACGATAACTACGAAGAAGAAACTGTCAGCATAAATGGCTGTCACGGTGACTTTTATCG
>JBJDYI010000187.1:0-1913 GCA_051867165.1 Faecousia sp.
CCTGCTGAACCTGATTCCCGTGGATACCATCTATCTGGCGGGAGATATCTGCTACCGTTATGAGCTGCTGGCGCAGCGATTGCAGCGGGAAATCAGTGCCAAGGCACTGGATCGAAGCAAGGGTAATATCAAAATCTACCCATCCAGCCAGGATCCAAACGTAGGCGTTCTCGCGGCGGCGGATGTGGTCTTTTCCAAGTTTTTCACCGTATAAACAGGCAGACCCTTCGGGACGGTCTGGATGCCTTTGACAAAAGAACAGAAAAACAACGCAAGCATATAAGAAAGAGGAAGCTGGCATGAATCACATTCGCAGAAGATTCACCTCTATAGCGGCCATTGCCATGGTTGTCACCCCGCTGCTGATCACAATTTACCTGTTGTTCTGGAGCCCCAGTGATTTATCAGCCAGCCGGACTGGAAATCAGCGGGTATTTGGAGCAACCTATATGACGATGAATAATCCATACTTCCAGATGCTGGACACACAGATCCGGGCGTTTCTCGAGATTCGTGGAGATGTCCTGCTCACCCGGGATGCCGCTATGGATCAGGAGCGGCAGAACCAGGAGATTCAGGAATTGGTGGATGCAGGTGTCTGCGCCATTTTCATGACGCCGGTAGAGTGGGACACCTCAAAAGGTGGCGTCCAGATTGCCGCTGTTGCAGGCGTGCCGGTTATCGTGGTGGATGCCCCAATACAGGACTCCGAACTGGCAGCCTGCTCGGTTTTGTCGGATAACTACCAGGCGGGGGTACTGTGTGCCCAACACCTGCTGTCTGTCCGGGACAGTGCAAAAATTCTCCTGCTGGAACATATCACCGCCCGCTCCGGCGCGGACCGAATCCAGGGCTTCAAGGACACCATCGCAGGGCATGAGGGCTTTGAAATTCTGGGTTCCGGCGAATCGGATGGGCAAATCGAAAACGCCATGCCGGTGATGGAGCAGCTGCTGCGGCAATATCCGGATGCCGATGTCCTAATGGCGTTGAATGACCCCAGTGTCTTCGGCGGACTTGCGGCGATTCAGGGAGCAGGTCTGTCGGATCGGTTCCTGGTGTACAGCGTGGACGGCTCCCCTGAGGGGAAGGCCATGGTCAGCAGCGGCTTCCTCACGGCCACCTGCGCTCAGTTTCCCTCCAAGGTTGCCGAGGAAGCGGTGAATCAGGCCTATGCCGCCATAGACGGCGGCTGTGAACGCAGTGAGGTCATTGTCCCAGTGGAGCTGCTGACAGCAGAAAACGTGAACCAATATGGAATAGATGGGTGGCAGTAATGAAAACGGAACGAAATCTGACGAGCATCGCAGCCGCGATGTTTGCATTGAATTTTTCTATCCTCTCCTTTTACTCGCTGATCTGTGTGACCACCACTTTTCGGATATGTGACACTTTGGGTGCACATGATTTTTTGACCTCCGTACGGCAGATACCCCGATATCCCTGGCAAATGCCGGTTCAAACGCTCAGTTTATTTGCTTTGCTGTGTACGGTAAGCTTTTTCAAGATTTTCCGCCCCATTGAGCATTTTCCCTTACGGGTCGTCGTTTGCGTCACGGAAATAGCCCTGTGCGCGGGAATCATCGTCTCTTTGAATTTCTATTACAGCGGTGTCGCTCTGCTTGTACTTGCCGACCTGGTCCACTATATGCGCAGCAATCGAATGCGGCTGTTTTTTATCGTAATACTCAGCCTGATGTTCGCCTTTGGCAGATACGAGATCGTAGAACAATTCATAAAGTGTATTGCATTCAGTGCCTATCTCAGCTACTACAACCCGATGACCCAGAGCTGCTTTACCGGCTTGGAAAGCCTGATGGTCTGCCTGAACATTCTCCTGTTTGTTTTGTATATGATTTTGCTGTTTACCAGCCAGAAAGAGGAAAATGCCCGCATTCGCAAGCTGAACGAAC
>JBJDYI010000188.1:0-1909 GCA_051867165.1 Faecousia sp.
TCATGGTTAAGATCAGACTGAGAAGAATGGGCGCCAAGAAGGCTCCTTACTACCGTATCGTTGTTGCTGATTCCCGATCCCCCCGCGATGGCCGCTGCATCGAGGAGATCGGCAGCTACAACCCCCTGACCAACCCCGCTTCTATCACCGTGGACGTGGAGAGGGCCCAGGCTTGGATCAAGAACGGCGCTCAGCCCACCGACACTGTTCGTGGTCTGCTGAAGAATGCTGGCGTGATGTAATTCCCTGGAGGAGAATCCCACAATGAAAGAACTTTTGCTGTATATGGCAAAGAACTTGGTGGATGATCCTGAGGCCGTTACTGTCACCGAAATCGATGACGAAGACGGCAAGGTGCTGGAACTTCATGTTGCTGAAGGCGACATGGGAAAGGTGATCGGCCGCCAGGGACGGATCGCCAAGGAAATCCGTACCATTATTAAGACTGTTGCCCAGCGCACCGGCGAAAAGGTCACGGTCGAAATCGTGGACTAAACGATTATGCGTGACGTAAGTCACGCATTTTTCGTTTTTCCGGAAAACAAAGAAAACGATGCTGAACTCATTCAGCTTGGAATAGATGACGTTCAGGAGGAAATGATATGAAACTCCAGTTTGTGGAAGCCGGCGAGATCGTGACGACCCATGGTGTCCGTGGGGAAGTGAAGGTGCTGTGCTGGCTGGATGATCCCGAAATGCTCTGTGAATTTGAACGCTGCCGCATTGACGGAAAGGAAGTCGTCATGGAGCAGGTCCGGGTTCAAAAGACCTGCAATCTGGTAAAGCTCCAGGGTATCGACACCATGGAAGCGGCCCAGAGCCTGCGTGGCAAAAAGATCGAACTGTACCGGGAAGACATCGACGACCAGGTGATTTTCGCCGCCGAGCTGATCGGCATGGAGGTTTTTGCCGGCGATGAGAAAATTGGCAAGATCACAGATGTGCTGGATTATCCCGGCAACTCTGTTTATGTGGTAAAGGGTCAGTATGAGTACATGATTCCTGCGGTGAATCAGTTTATTCTCTCAACCGACATGGAGAAGAATGTGATGCAGGTAAAGCTCATTGAGGGCATGCGCAGCGATGAGAATTGATATTCTGACTCTGTTCCCGGAAACGCTGGGGGATGTGCTGTCTGAGAGTATTCTCGGCCGGGCCCAGGACCGGGGAATTATCCGCATTGAGGCCCATCAAATCCGGGATTATACCGCCAACAAGCAGAACCAGGTGGATGATTATCCTTACGGCGGCGGCCGGGGCGCTGTCATGACAGCAGACCCCCTGTACCGGACCTGGGAAGCGGTCTGCGATGAGGCGGCCGGTCCGGTCCATACGATCTACCTGTCGCCCTGCGGCCACACCTTCAAACAGGCGGATGCCATTCGCCTGAGCAAAATGGACAACCTGGTTCTGGTCTGCGGTCATTATGAAGGCATTGACCAGCGGTTCATCGACGAATGTGTGGATGAGGAGATTTCTCTGGGGGACTTTGTGCTGACCGGCGGTGAAATTGCCGCCATGGCGGTTACCGACGCTGTGTGCCGTATGGTGCCGGGTGTCCTGGCAGACCCGGAGTGCTTCGAGGATGAAAGCCATTTCAATGGCTTGTTGGAATACCCCCAGTACACCCGACCCGCCGTCTGGCATGGCCGAGAGATTCCCAAGATCCTCACCTCCGGCAACCATGAAAAGGTCCGCCAGTGGCGCCGGAAGCAGGCCCTGCGCCGTACCAAGGCCCGCCGGCCCGATCTGTATGAAAAGCTGGATCTGTCCTCCAAACAGGATAAAAAGTTGCTGAAGGAAATGGCCGAAGAGGACGCAGCAGAATAAAAAATACACCCACCATGCAGTACGGTGAAGCTGTAAGATAAAGGTAGACACATGGAAAACCACCATGTTGTCTACCTTT
>JBJDYI010000189.1:0-7113 GCA_051867165.1 Faecousia sp.
CATGGGAAAAATGAAACAGGGCGATGCCCGCCCAGCTTATAGCCTGGAAAAGGAAGCAGTTCGTGAGGAAATTCAGACTGGCCTTCAGACCGGTGTGGAAATCCTTGCGGGGAATGTGGAAAAGGGCAAGGAAACGGACCATTTCCACAACACAAAGTATCTGCTCAAGCAGTATCGCAGGGTTGAATACTCCATACGCATTTCCGAAGCGGATCTGAACCTGAGAATGGAGATGCAGCACGGAATGCGCTTATCCACGCTGGAGGTCAACTCGGAACTCGCCGGAGTTGATCTGACGGGCACGAAGCTTGAAAACCACGCCAGGAGTGTGATCCGCAGCAAGAATATGCTGGAGATTATCAACACTGCGCTTGAAGCTGTGCGGGAAGACCCGGACCGTGGAGATCTTCTATACCATGTTCTCTACATCACCTACTTCAGCAAACCCAAGCCCCGCAACCGGACACAAATTCTGATTGAGCTTGATAAGCTGGGGTATTCCATGTCTGTCGCTTCCTATCACAACTACCTCAACGCGGCAATCAGAGCAATCGACCGCATCCTCTGGGGCTATACTGCAAGGGACTGCCTGGACTTGATCAAGCAATTCCTTCCGGAGTAAAGTCAGTTAGACAAAACTTATACAAAACTTGTACAGCTTCTGAATTGCAATTCAATTTTACCTATGGTATGATGATCACGCTGAAAAATGCAAACTGCAAATGCCGCCCGCTTGAGGCGGTTTTTTGTTGCCTGAAAAGGCTCGGATCAGAAGCTGATCGCACTGTCACGCTTCTGGTCCGGGCCTTTTTTGCATCTATTCGGCAATTCAAAAAAGGAGGTTTCCACCAACATGAATTCTAAAGTCAAGGCGCTTGGGTGCTGGTTTAAGAGAAAAACCGAGGCAGTGGACAAGGGACGAGCTCTCTACACTGCCTTTTTCATTCCCTCAGCACTCTCTCTGCTCGCAACTCGTGCAGCCGCTGCGGATAACATCTGGACGAAGGCCAGTGAGATTATGAACGATGTCTACACCCAAGTCCTCGGTATCTCAACGGTTGCCGCCATCGTGACCGCGAGTATTGCCCTTTTGCTGATGAACTTCTCCAAATCCGGGAAGACCGTGGATGAGTCCCGTTCCTGGCTCAAGCGAATCGTTATCACTTGGGCAATTCTGAACTCCCTGGGCTTCATTATGGCCTATGTGACGCCGCTTTTTGCGGGTGGTCAGTGGACATCTTGAGCCGGTGGGAAGGAGAGACAACAGATGAAAAAGAACTTTGTATTTCTCCTCGGCGGTATCGTAACTGGTTTTGCCTTGTGCCTTACCACAGCTATGCTCATTCCTCTGGATGACGAGAGAAGCTCCCACAGGAGCGACTTCGCCCCTTGGGAGCGGTAAGTTGAGGTGAGCGTATGGGCATCCTGGACAGTATCGTTGAGTGGGTTGCCACGCAGATCATGAACCTGCTGGATATGATCACAGGTTCCGTGCTGGGCGCACTCGGCTGCGACATGAGTACCTTCCTGCGGTACTTCCCCGCAGCCGAGACCCTGTACGAGGTATTCGTGGCCATAGCCGTAGGGTTTATCCTTCTGAATCTGGTTTGGCAGCTATTCAAAAACTTCGGAGCTGGCATCGGCCTCAGTGCGGAGGACCCGGCGAAGCTGCTGCTCCGATCCATCCTTTTTATTTTCCTTGCCCTGTTCGCGGATGAGATTATGGCCCTGGTGCTTGACATTGTAGGAACACCATATTCCTGGATTGTTGACACCTCACTTCCTCCCATTGAATTCGCCAGCTTTGGCAGCGTTCTGACGGTGATTGTCGGGTGCCTCGCAAGTGGCTCTGTGAGCCTGATTGTGATTATCCTTGTTATTATCATCGCATGGAACTATCTCAAGCTGTTGTTCGAGGCGGCGGAGCGATACATCATGGTGGGGGTTCTGATCTTCACGGCACCAGTAGCTTTTGCTACCGGTGCCTCAGAGAGCACATCGAACATTTTCAGCTCATGGTGCAGAATGTTGGGAGGTCAGCTATTCCTCCTGATCATGAATGCCTGGTGCCTGCGCTTGTTCGTCTCCATGGTCGGAACATTTCTCGCAAACCCTCTCTCCGTGTGACGGCGGCAGTGTAGGCAAAGGAGTATGACATGAAGCGCAACAAATTATGGATCATTTGCATCCTTGCCCTCGTGGTAGTCATGCTCTCCACAACCGCTTTTGCGCTTGATGAAAGCGAAGTGGAGAATGCGGTTGCCGCTTCCAGCAGGGATGAAGTCGCAGGGAACCTGTTCATCTGGTTCCTCTGCGCAGTCTCATTTCTTAAAATCAGTCAGAAGATCGACAGCTTTATGTCCAGCCTGGGCGTAAATGTCGGTCGTACTGGCGGAAGTATGCTTGCTGAACTAATGATTGCCGGCAGGGCGCTCGGCGCGGCAGCCAAAGCGACCGGAGGTGCGGTAGGTAACATATTCAATCGCAGCCATGCGTCTGGAAGTACTACAAATCAAGCAGCCGGCCAAGCCTTCACTGGTGGTGGCAACGGCTTGATTGGCGTGGCACAGAGAGCTGCCGGCAATGCGGCGGCGTCAAGTGCAACCGGGCGCGGCTCCGGGCTTGGTAGCTTTGTTGGTGGTGCCATGTTTGGCTCCAGCCTGAAATCTGGCGGCAAGTTTGCGTCGGATGTTGTTGGAGCTGTTGCAACGGGAAACATCTCTTCCGTGGGCACAATCACCGGCGACAAGGCGGCACAGGCACTCACCAGCTATCTGGGCTATGGAGCAGCAGACGATTCAGCAGCTGGCGTTGAACATGAGGCAGAAACGGTATCCCTTGGCACACAAATCCCTGTAAAGCCAGACCACGATATGAGTCAGCCCCAGGAGGATGTGACCATCACGCAAGATGGCGGTTCTGCTGGTGCTGATGTTTCCGTTGCCGGCTCCTCCATTCCCGGAAGTTCCAGCTCCGGAATTGGTGGTAGTTCTCCCATCCCCAGTCAGCCGCCTTCCTTCCGGAATGTGGAGATTGGCGGAGGACGGATTACCGGCTATGAAACGCCGGCAGGCGGCGGGGAGGAGCGGCAGTTTGCCATGTATAATGCCGCACAGTATATGGAGCCGACAGGTTCCTTTGAGACAGTCGAAACTACGGATGGCCAGAGCTGGTACAAGCAGTATGCTGAGCCGACCGTGCAGAAGACTCCTTATAAGGACGATTCCGGCAAAATCAAGTACGAGGAGCGAATCGTGGAGCAAATGCCCCAGATTCCCAAGAGAAAGGATCGCGTATAATGGCTGACGAAAACAGAAATGCTCAGAACAATTCCGCAGAAAGCACCGCAAAGTCCGCCGTAAAGACTGGCAAAGCGGTGTCAAATATTACGAGAGGGGCTGCTACCGGAGGAATTCACGGGGCAGCCCTTGAAACTGCCAAAGCATCGAAGAAATGGATCTTCGCCCTCGTTGGGATCATTTTGATTCCGATTATGATTGTGACCATGCTTCCCTCAGTTATTTTCGGGTCACTGCTTGGAGACGGGACGGAGACTGCAAACGGCATTTCAGACAATGCGGTGTTGACGCAGAACATGGTGGATCTGAATACAGGGATCAGCACCATCCTCTCGGAGGGCCTGACTGATGTTCTGGATAGAATCGATGCTGACTTTGCTGCGTCAGGCTGTGATGCAATGGAAGTCAACAATCCTTACGGATCTGATGTGGTTTTCAATGCAAATAACTTTGTGGCACTGTACTGTGCCAGCAAGGACACCGATGCGGCATCCATCTCGAAAAGTGATATGGAAAGCGTACTGCGCAGCCATAAGGACAAACTCTACTCCTTCAGTTTCACGGACGAAGTGAGGCAGGAAGAAGGAGAGATTGATGAAGCAACTGGGGTTCCGGAAGTTATAGAGACAACTGTCCGGGTGTACGAAATCATCTACAACGGCGAAGCCTATTTCGCTGATGAAGTCTTCGCACTCAGCGATGACCAGAAAAACCTCGCCTCAAACTACGCACAAAATCTCTCCGTGTTCCTGAGCGATGGTGTCTATCAGGCGCTGTCTGAAACAGACTTCGCGCAGATGGGCATTTCCTATGATGGGGTAGTCTTCACGGACGGTTCCACGCAGGTTACTTACTACAACCAGTTAGATGACCGGTGGCGGTATCTGCCTTATGGAACAGATGACATCGGGGGCTATGCCTGCGGTCCTACGGCCATGGCGATAGTGGTTTCCAGTCTGACCTCCGAAACGGTTGACCCTCCTCACATGGCGCAATGGGCTTACGAGCATGGGTACTGGTGCAGCAAGAGCGGCTCCTATCATTCCCTCATCCCTGGCGCTGCTGAAGAGTGGGGGCTGGCAGTGGAAGGTTGTACTGCGGCTGAACCCCAGCGGATTGTCGATGCTCTGGCAGACGGGAAGCTGGTCGTTGCACTTATGAGCAAGGGCCATTTTACCTCTTCCGGTCACTTCATCGTCCTCCGGGGAGTCACCTCAGACGAGAAAACCCTGGTAGCCGATCCGGCCAGCTATAAACGCTCCGAGAAGCAGTGGGATTTTTCCATCATCCTCAATGAAGCAAGTAAAAACGCAGGTGCCGGTGGTCCCTTCTGGATTATCGGATAGGAGGCGCAGCGTATGGATAATTCTATGAATAGTAGTGGGGGCTGCAAGTACTCCCCAAAGCTGAACTGCCATAGCACAAACGAATGTGCAAGGTGCGGCTGGAACCCGGTTGTGAGGGAAAGGCGGATCAAGCAGTTCGTGAGGGAACGAGCACTGGAGCAACAGAAGAGACCGGATCGCTGCCCACTGCGAGACTTTTCTGTAATGGATCAGAAGAACAAACTCGGCATGGTCCTGAGTTGCTTCAGTACCCGCTGTGAGATGACACCCGAAGGAACCTGTCGCATTCTTGCCAGCGTCCTTGATCATTGGAAGGCAGCGGCAGGCATTCAGACCGTGCCTCTGGAGAAAGTCGAGAACAGTAATGAGCTATCATAAAGAAGAACAGGATATCTACTATATCCCACCCAATTTTCTGACCAGTGGCCGTTTGTTTGGCGGCATGATACGAGTACGCAATGCGATTGAAGCTTGCGTACTCGTTTTGCTTACTGGGTTGCCTATCATCAGACTGCCCCTCTCCTTGACAGCAAGGATCATTCTTCTGTGCCTGATTCCACTGCCTCTGGGTATCTTTGCCGTCATTGGCTTCGATGGCGATTCACTAACTGAGTTTGCATTGAACTGGATCAAGTGGCTTTTCAATCGCCGCATCCTCTGTCGTTCAGACACGGAGCCACAGCAGAGTGATAAGCCAAGTGTGCGACAAAGAAGTGGAAATCAGGCACCCCACCAGCCCCCGGAGCAGCTTGGCATCAAGCTCAAGCAGCATCCGCCGAAAGCTCGAAAAAGAGGCAAGCGGCGTCAGAGGAAAAGCTCCGACAAGAAGAAACCAGCCCAGGACAGAAAGGCACTTCCCAAGAAGGGCCGCAAGGCCGCCACAACGGAGGGTATCATTCCTGTTGTGGACATCAATCACGGCATCGCTCATTTGAGCGATGATCGGTACATCAAAATCCTTGAAGTGGAGCCGATCAATTTCCTGCTGAGAAGTGTCCGGGAGCAAAAGAACATCATATCCGCCTTCGCAAGCTGGATGAAGATCAGCCCGGTGAAGCTCCAAATCAAGGTACTCACCAAGAAAGCTGACATCAGCAAGCATCTCAATGCCATTGAGCGGGATATGGATCGTGAGAATGACCCCAAATGCCGGGAGCTCCAGCAGGACTACTACAACCTCATCAAAACGATTGGGTCCCGCGAGGCAATCACACGCCGGTTCCTCATCATCTTTGAATATGAGCCAACCTACAATAACCGGAAAAGTGACTACGCAGAGATTGTTTCCACTCTGGAAACTGCTGCCCGTACTGCAAAGCAGTACTTCCAGCACTGCGACAATGTGGTTGTTACGCATGAAGATGAAAACGCATTCCTACTGGATGTCCTCTACACCATCTTCAATCGTGAGACTTGTGAGCGCATCCCGTTGGACAAGCGCATCCGGGAACTTCAGGTTAAGCAAGTAACTTCCGGGGAGAGCGACTTGAAGATCACACTCCCGCAAGTCCTTGCACCAGAAAGTATTGACTTGCGGCATGGCTCGTACATCGTCATGGACGGCGTTTATCACGCATACCTCATGGTTCCCTCAAGCGGCTATAACCCCCGCGTTGTGGCAGGCTGGACCTCCATATTGGTGAATGCCGGTGAGGGAATTGATGTGGACTTTTACTTCCAGCGCGAGCCGAAAGAGCGCATCCAGACAAAGCTCGGCCAGCAAATTCGTATCAACCGAAGCCGGATCAAAGATGCCTCTGATACCAACACCGACTTCGATGACATCGAAGGAGCCATTAAGTCCGGATATTACCTCAAGCAGGGCCTATCCAACTACGAGGATTTCTACTACGCCAGCATTCTCGTTACAGTCACGGCAGATACCCTCGAAAACCTGGAATGGCGAATAGCCGAGGTGCGGCGCTTGATGGTCTCTCAGAATATGGACATCCGCCCATGTCTGTTCCGCCAGGAGCAGGCGATGCAGATGGTAATGCCGATCTGCAAGCTGAATAAAACGCTCTTTGAGCGCAGCAAGCGTAATATGTTGACCAGCGCTGCCGCCAGCTGTTATCCGTTCACTTCCTACGAGATGTCCGATGAGAATGGTATCCTTCTTGGCGTCAATAAGCACAACAACAGCCTCGTCATCGTGGACATCTTCAACAGCCGGGTCTATAAGAATGCCAATATGGCTATCCTCGGCACCAGCGGAGCAGGCAAGACCTTTACCATGCAGCTCATGGCTTTACGAATGAGGCGAAAAGGCACTCAGGTGTTCATTATTGCTCCTTTGAAAGGACATGAGTTTTTGCGCGCCTGCAAGAATGTGGGTGGTGAGTTCATCAGTATTAGTCCCGCATCCAAGCAGTGCATCAACATCATGGCCATACGCCGGGTGGATCAGACAGCCAACGCCATCATAGATGGTGTGGTCAATGAAAACTCCATCCTGGCAAGAAAGATTC
>JBJDYI010000190.1:0-28908 GCA_051867165.1 Faecousia sp.
AAAGGAAGGTGATGGATTTGATGGATGAATTTCAGGCACGCAGGCTGGTAAATACCTATGCGGATATGATCCTGCGTATCAGCTATCAATATCTGAAACAAACCTATGATGCAGAGGATATCTGCCAGACGGTATTCTTAAAATACATAACCCACAACATGACGTTTGACAGCGTTGAGCATGAAAAAGCGTGGATTATCCGTACAGCTATCAACGCTTGTAAGGATCATGTGAAAAGTTCCTATTTCAGGCGGACGGTGGCACTGGACGATGCCGCTCAGATCGCAGCTCCGGCGGTACCGGATACCTGGTTACTGGACGCTATGAAGACACTGCCGGAAAAGTACAGGCTTAGCTTGTACCTGTATTATTACGAAGAATATTCCGCCCGGGAGATTGCAGAAGTTATGGGCGTCAGTGAAAGCGCTGTGACTCAGTATCTTTCCCGGGGACGGCGAAAGCTGAGAACACTGATTACCGACGAAGAAAGGAGAATGGCACTGTGAAGCACAATCTCAAATCTGAAATGAAACAGTCCATGGATTCTCTTCGCTTCTCTGACGAAGAGAAGAACGCCATGGTTTATGATCTGTTGGACAGGGCTAATCAAGAGAAGACGAAGAAGCATAGCGGGAGAAAACTTGTCCTCCTTGCGCTTGCGGCTTGTTTGGCCCTGACAATGCTTACCGGCGCGGCGGTTTTTACCCGGTGGTCTACTACCGCCCAAACCCGTTATAATCCCTCTCAGAATGTAAAGGAGCAGGCGGAAAAGAGCGGCCTGTCCGTGATGCTGGAGGAAACCAAGGGATCGGAAAATCCCAATGAGGTGCTGTCCGTCACCGATCAGGGCATCACCGTCACTGCTGTTCAGACTATCGTGGATTACTACGGTGCCCAGTTGACCTTCCGGATCGAAGGCTTTGAGCTGCCGGAGGGTGAATATCCCTTCACCTGGCCTACTGTCACCATCGATGGCGGTCTGGACTTTTACAGCTCCCAGGGTGGTTCCTTCTTTGACGGTACTACCCGTAACGAAGAAGGTGAATGGGTCTATGCCTCCAACGGTAAACCGGTGCAATCCAGAGATGATGAATTCCAATCTGCGATTCTGGACTATGTAGCCGATGATGGCAGTATGGAATTCACCCACCATATTAGCTTCCGGGAAACAGATGGTCGGTATTTCGGCAAAGAAATCGTCGTCACCTTCCACAGCTTTGATTTTCAGTCCGATCAGAAAGCCGGTATGTCAAAACCTCAGGTAGAGGGCAACTGGGAACTGAAGTGGACTCTGACCGGTGCCGACAGCAATATCAAAGTCGCCCCCAATGCCAAAATCGGTGACAGCGAAGTGATCCTGCTGGATGTGGAAATTGGGCAAAAGACCATCCGCGCCCGTTATCAGGTCGATGACTACTGGGAAGGCTGGAATGAACTGGTAACCCTTCCTCAGGCAGTCTGCGGTGTCCGCATGAAGGACGGCAGTGAGCATCGGTGCGGAGCCAGCACATCCGGCTTTGAAGATCAGGAGAACATGATTTACTTTACGGAGTCCGATATATTCGATGCCATTCTGGATATCAGTCAGGTGGAATCCCTGATGTTCCACAAGGGCTGGGAACTGGACGCCAATGGGGAACCCACCATTCATACGTTCTATTACATCCCTGTTTCTGTAAGCTGAATGTCTTGAAATTATAAACTTCGAGCCAGACGAAAAGCGCAGGGCTTGCTTCTCATGAATAGTCGGGAGACAGACTCATTTTTCAAAAGCGATTCGCAGAATTGCGCAGCCGCAGTCTAAAAGGCTATGTTCACCGGATCTTGAGGCAGCGCCTCAACAAGCAGAAAAACTGTTCGTTCCGGTAGATGTGTTTTGCGGCGCTGCATAGTTCAACCAGAAATATTCCAATGCTATTCAGCGGCAGCAGAGAATGCCGCTGAACAGCAGCTAATAAAACGAAATAACAATGAATATGCCCATGGAGCCAGCAAAGATACTATGACAGAAGGCACGCAGGATCGTTCAACACTCGTAGACCGTAGAAAAACATAGCGATAAAGTTTTGAAAATCCTAAATTATTAAACATCCGGTTGTAAAGAAGGATGCAAAAAATCAGGAAATTCCGCTTCGTGCTATCCTATTATGGGTCAAAATATTGGTCAGGAGATGCTATGCAGAAATGCGGGAAAACTATGTGAACTTTTCAATGCAAATAACGTAAGAAAAAGTCCTGAAATCGTATGATTTCAGGACTTTTTCTATAATACGGAACTATCCCAATCAGCAGACTTATTCCCTGTTATGCTGTCATGTTCCATGATTTGCATCTTAATTTACTATCAATTTACTACTTTTTGAGTTCCGATATAATATATGAGCACGAAAGCAGTCCCGCCGGAGGATTGAACTGCCCCAGTTTGAGCGAACTGCACAAAAAAGTCCCTGTGTAGGAAATATTAAGTTTTATGCAGAGTGGCGCAGCGTCAGCGGCGCCACTCCAGTTTTTATCTGGATGCGTTCATGGTTATAGAAGGGAATGTATCTGTCGATCAGTTCATCCGCTTCTTTTAGTGTCTTGGGCTTATGCCGGTAGATACATTCGGTTTTCAGAATCGAAAAGAAGTATTCCGCCATTGCTTTGTCATATGGATTCCCTTTTCTTGACATTGACGGCGTTATCCCGTAAGATTGTGTGAGGTTGAAATACCTTTGAATTTGATCTTCAATCATTTTGATTTGTACATATTTCCTCTTTTGCATAGCAATACCCCTGATGTAGTTATTATCCTACATCAGGGGGCTTTTTGTCTATTGTCCAGTTTTACTGGTTTGGTTCATTTGGCTTCTCAGGGCTTTTTATGGATATTATCCGATTATCCGTGTGATGCAGCACATTGACTGTATCAGGCAAAGTCCGCTGCCATATCGATGATGCGGCCAGCGCAGGCGCGGATGGCTTCCTCACTCAGAAAACCTTCCTTTAAGGCCTGGCGGATATTGGCAGCATCCTGAGGATTACCGGGCATGATGATGTCGTTTCCTGCGGCGGCGCACCTCCAGGGGATGCTGCCATCTTCAGGCACAGTGGTGTTCCAATCAGACATGATGATACCGTCGAAGCCCCATTCCTCCCGGGCAACTGTTGTGCACAGGCCTCTGCTGTTGGCGGCATGGGTGCCGTTGATGAGATTGTAGGAGGTCATGATTGCCTTTGGCATTGCGGTCTTTACGGCAATCTCAAAATTACGAAGATAGATTTCCCGCAGCGCCCGGCAGGAAATCTGACAATCCACGCCCATCCGGTTATCTTCCTGATTGTTTCCGGCGAAATGCTTGATGGTCACGCCGCAGCCACCCCGGCTCTGAACGCCCATCGTTACCGCGGCAGCGGCAACACCTGCCAGCAGGGGGTCTTCGGAATAATACTCGAAATTCCGTCCGCACAGGGGATTGCGGTGGATATTCATGCCGGGAGCCAGCCACAGGTCTACGTGGAATTCCTGCATTTCCACCGCGATGGCTTCTCCGAACAGGGCCATCAGCTCCGTGTCCCACGTCTGGGCCAGAGCGGTTCCCACCGGGAAGGCGGTGCAATACTGGAAATAGAGATCCGCATTCACGTGGTAGGTCATAGGCTCCAGGAAGCCATTCTCTAGACTGCCGAATACGCCCACGCCATACACCCGGTCCGTTTCTCTGTCCACCTCATAGCTTTGCCGCAGACGCAGACCAGCGGGGCCGTCGGCCATAATCAGAGATTTCACACCAAATTCGGCTTCCAGTGCCTCAGAGGTCTCACCGGCAGAGCCGGGAACCCGAATGCCCGCCGAACCCAGAGTGCTGGTTCCTTCGGTGATGTTGCCGTAGAGCAGGGGGATCAGTTTTTCGATAGGCTGAATATGAGAGTAATGCCTGTGGGTAGCAGTCCGCTCCACTATCACGGGTACAAAAGAGTATACCGGGACATTCCGGGCTTTGGCGTCTGCCAGCCATACCCGCTCCCTCTGCTGGGCGCTTTCCGGGGCGTCCAGCTCCTCCATAGGCTCCGGTAGAGAAAAGCTGGCAACGGTTTTCTCGATGACTGTATCCTGCGCTACCTCCAATACTGCAGCCAGAGCGCCGTCTGCAATGCTGCGGCTGACCCAAATGCCATAGCTGCCCTGCTGAACAAACCAGCAGTTTGTCTCCGAATAGAAACTGGCAAGGGCTTTACTGTCAAATTCAATATTTACGGTATCCTCCGCGCTCGGTTTCAGACGCTTGGTTTTGGCAAAGCCCACCAGCCGTCGAGCCTCTTTGGGAATGCCTGTCTGTGGCAAAGAAACGTAAACTTCCACCACTTCCTGGCCGGGGTAGCTGCCGGTATTTTTCACCCGGACTTCCAGGGCAACCCTCCCATCTGTGATATCCACACCAGTCAGCGTGGTTTGGAAGGTCGTATAGGACAGGCCATGGCCAAAGGGGAACAGGGGTTCCACGCCAAAGCTGTCAAAATACCGGTAGCCTACAAAAATGCCTTCCTGGTAATATTCCTTGCTCAGATCCCCGTTCAGATAGCTGAAGTTACCGGAATAGGGAATGTCTTCATAGCGCCTGGGCCATGTTGCAGTGAGACGGCCGCCAGGTTCTGCCTTGCCGAAGAGCACATCTGCAGCAGCATCTCCGGCCTCCTGACCGGGCTGGGAAATATTCAAAACAGCCTGAATCATGGGACACTGCTCCAGAATGTCCGTCAGCTCAATGACGCCGCCAGCGTTCAGAACTAGCACAGTGGGAAGCTTACAGTCGTTCAGAAGCAGCAGGGTCTCCTGCTCCCGTGTGCTCAGGTAGTAATCCCCTGCCGCCAGACGGCGGTCTTTTCCCTCGCCGGAAATGCGGCTGATGACGTAGATGGCAACTTCTGCACCGGCAATATCTTCCCGGGTTACAGGACGGCCCTCGGGCAGAACAAAGGGATTGGCGCTGTATGCATCAAAGCAGTTTTCTACAGTCTTGGACTGTTCCAGCACCAACTCCTTCCAACTCTCCCGGGCTGCGTTATAGCAGGCTTCGTATTCCTCCAGCCACTTCCGGCTGACAATAGGAGTACCGGCATTTTGCAGGCCCTCATAAATGGACACAGTTTTCCGGTTGTTCACATCACCGGAGCCAATGCCACCCTTCACGGTTTTCACAGCACCGCTGCCAAGCAATGCCACGGGGGCCTTCCGCAGGGGCAGCAGTCCGTCATTTTTCAGCAGCACCATACCCTCGGCGGCGATTCGCCGGGCAAGGGAGCCGTGGGCCCTTTCACGGTCAGATACAGTGGGATTTGTCGTACCGCTGTGAGAAAAGAACAAATTGGGATTCATGTGATTCTCTCCTTGAAACAGTGGTGCGGCAGGCAGAATGAGCCTGCCTGCCGTACGGAAATAGGATAAAAAAGGAAACAAATGAAAGCGTATCGTATTATTCCTTGACGCCGCCCAGCGTGATGCCTGCAATGATAAACTTGCTGAGCAGCAGGTAAATGATGACGATGGGCACAATGGCCACCAGAATCATGGTGTAGATCTTGGCGGAGTCGAAGTTCATGTAGTCTGCGCCACGCAGAGTCGCAATCAGAATGGGCACCGTGGCCTTCTGCTTGGACTGGATCACAAGAGCGGGAACGAAGTAGTTGTTCCAGGAGCCGACGAAGGTGAAGATGGCCTGCACCGCCACCGCCGGCTGCATAATGGGCATTACGATGCGGTTGAAGGTTCTGAATTCACCGCTGCCGTCAATTCGGGCCGCCTCCACCAGAGACAGGGGCAGGTTGGACTGCAGGTAGCTGTACATGAAGAAGCACACGGCAGGAGACGCGATTGACGGGATGATCAGAGGCCACAGGGTATCATACAGGCCCATTCTGGTAATCAACCGCAGGAAGCCCATGGCCGTCACCTGCGTGGGCATGACAAGGATCGCCATGATGAAGGTGAAGGCGGCTTTCTTGAATTTGAAAACATAGGCATAAATGCCGTAGGCTGTTAACGCGGAGAAGTAGGTGCACAGCGCCGCGGAGCAACCGGAAACGATGAGGCTGTTCAAAATGCCCCGGAACATGGGGAAGGTTCCGTCATTGGCCACTTTCTTTATGTTTTCAAGGAAGTGGGGGCCGGGTAGGAAGGAGAAGCCCTTCTGTAGATCCGCGTGGGAGCGGGTAGCGTTGATGATCAGAATGTAAAAGAAGAACAGGCATAGGAAGGTCAACAGAATCAGTGTGGCATACACCAGCACCATTTTTATGGAAGGTGCCTTTTTATTCTTTTCCATTATGCTTTCCCTCCTTTTTTCAGTTTCTTTTCCATTTTTCTCGCAGCCTTTTCGCCGGTGGGATCGGTGTCATTGGACATACGGTACACGATGAAGCACAGAATTGCGCTGACGATGAACAGATACACGGACAGCGCGCCTGCCATACCGTAGTTCTTGGACTTCAGATGGCTGTTCAGGAACATGATCAGCGTCATGGAGGTACGGTCGGGCGTGCCCTGGCCATTGGTCAGGATTTGAGGCACATCGTACATCTGTAGGCCGCCGATGATGGCTGTGATCATGGTGTAGGCCAGAATGGGGCGAATCAGTGGCATGGTAATGTACCAGAATTTTTTGAAGCCCACGCAGCCATCCATTTCCGCGGCCTCAAAGGTATCCGGGCTGATGCCCATAATGGCAGCCATCAGCATGATGGCTGTATTGCCGAACCACATCAGGAAGTTCATGAAGCCGATGATGGAACGGGTACCGAAGGCGGTGCCCATGAAATCGCAGGGTTCCTTCAGAATGCCAAGATTCATCAGGATGGAGTTCACGGGACCGTTGGTGGAGAAGATGGTGAAGAACAGCATTGCAAAGGCCGAGGCCATGATCAGGTTGGGCAGATAGATGACAACCTTGAAGAACTGCTTGCCCTTGATCTTCATGCGGACATCGGTAAACCAGACTGCCAGCAGCAGCGCCACGCCGATCTGGGGAATGAAGCCGATCACCCACAGAATCAGGGTGTTGGCCGCGTATTTCAGCATATCCGAGTGGAGCAATGCAATATAATTTTGTAAGCCGACGAAATTAGGGCCGACCTCCTTGATGCCGGAGCGGTAGTACTCATAGAAGCTGTAGCGAATGGTATCCGCCAGCGGAATCAGAGAGAACACCAAATAGCACAGGAAGAAGGGAAGGATGAACAAATATCCCCATTTCGCATAGCTGACGCTTTTTACTTTTTTCACTTGGGAATCATTCCTTCACATTGTAGTTTGACTGCCGGACACCAGGAGAGATGCCCGGCAGTTTTTGTGGAAATGCCGTGAATTAATCAGGCCACTGGACGTTCTTGATGTCGGGATAACGCTCCATAATAGCAGTTTCAAAGTTTGCCTTTGCTTTATTGTAGTCAACAATGCCCTGGAAGTAATCGGTGAAAGCGTTCTGGATCAGTTCCACGCAGCCCTGGTCGTAAGCGGACAGAGGCGCAATCTTGATGCCTTCGGCCACGGGAGCGAAATAGGCAAAGGGGTTCTGGCCACCCAGGAACTCGGAGGCAAAGGCATCGTCCTTTGCTGCCTTCTGCATACCGGGCTGGGTGTTGGTGAAGTCTGAGTAGTCCTTGGAGATCTTCAGCAGGTTGTCCTCATTGGCGGTGACAGCCAGGATGATGTCCTTAACGTGCTGGGGGTTGTCGGTGCCCACGCAGCCGTGGACATAGGAGCCGCCCCAGTTGTATTCCGTGGGAGGATTGGTAACGCCCCAGGCGCCCATGTCGCCATCCCAGTTGGGACGCAGCACGAAGTCGATGCCCCAGGCAGGGAGCAGGAAGGCAAACACGCTGGACTTGGAGCCCATAGCTTTATTCCAGTCATCGTTCCACTGCCCCTTGACGGTCTTGTTCAGGTAGCCGGCATCCAGCCAGGCCTTGGAGGTCTGTACCCAGTCAATGATCTTCTGATCCACAACCACAGTGTCGGAGCCGGGAGTAACCCAGGACTGAGAAATGCTGTTGCCATAGGTACGGAAGGTATCGGCGTAGGAAGCGAAAGCGTAGTAGCCCTTGGCCTTCAGAGTGGCAGCGGTGCTCTCCATGGTTGCCCAGTCTTTGCACAGCTCGCCGATGGCAGCGGGATCATCGGTACCGAAGGCGTCCAGGGCGATATCCCGGCGGTAAACCAGCAGGCCGGGGCAGCACTGCCAGGTAGAGCCTCTCTGCACGCCGTTCTGGTCGGAAGCAGTGGTCTTGGTGAAAGCGTACTGGTTTGCCAGATCCACATTGGGGTCAATGCCCAGATCCACCAGAGGAATGGCCACATCAGCATCGGCATCGGTGTACTTGTTGACGTAGTCGGTTTCTGACAAGAAAATGTCAACCTTGGCATCGTTAGCGGCACTGCCCTGGTTCAGCAGAGCTTCGTCCAGCTTCTGCTGGTAAACGCCGTCCTGATTGGGGTTGACGATCCAGTGGATTTCACAGCCGTCCTTCAGGTATGTAACGGTTCCATCGTCGGAGGTGTGGTCCACTTCGGAGTAGACAGCCTCCACTCTCTGACGGAACTCATCGTTCCAGCTGTAAATGTTGATGACCTTACCTTCCCCGGCGCTGGCAGCCGGTGCGTCGTTTCCGGAAGGTGCGCTGGAGCTTCCACCGCAGCCGGCCAGCATTCCGGCGCACAGGCAGATCGCCAGCAGAGCTGCAATTACTTGTTTTCTCATTGTTTTTCCTCCTATTCGTTGATGGCGGGTTAAATCCTCGCCTTTGCCATTATTATAGTGGCTCTTGCCGGTAAGAACATAATAGATTGGTTTTAGGAATATCAAATTTATGACCTAAATTCAAAAAATGATCAAAATAATCTTGCAAAAAAACGGGGTAAAATTGGTTATATGTTTATACTGTACTAACTATATAGCCGTTATTTATATATATTGCACATAACAGCTCTGAAAAGGCAAAAAAGAATAGAGCATGATTTTGATGTTTTCTGCACGAATATAATGACGAAAAGGAAAGCAATCCGATATAATGAAAAGGCACTTGCGAAATACGGAAAGGAGCGAGAAAAATGGACGGCTATTCCTTTGTGGATTGTCATGGCAGCTTCACTATGGGCAATCCTAACACAAATTATCTTTACTTCCCCCTGGCCTCGGAGCGGGGACTGAAAAGCGCCATCACACCCAATGGCGGCGGCGATGCGAAAATAAACCAGACCAGCTTTCTGCTGGAGCCTGAGAGCGTTGAAAACCTGCATAATAACAGAGGTGTTCGGAATTTCTGGTGCACCGTGCAGGATTCCGGTATTTTCTCGGCTCTGGGTGCCTCCGATATGCAGGAAGCACGAAAATTTACATTGGAAGAAGAGCCGGTCACTTTGTCTGCCGGGTTTATGTGGCACAGCGTCCGGCGCACCGTAAAGGAATCCGGCATCGACTGCACAGTTACCACCTTCATCCCTTGGGACAGCAATGTGGAAATCATGGCGATCACCCTGAAAAATGCTTCGAATAAAGTAAAAACTCTGACCCCCTGTGCTGCGATTCCAATTTATGGGCGCAGCGCTGACAATCTACGGGATCACCGCCATGTGACCAGCCTTCTACATCGGATTCAGGTCACAGAGGAGGGCGTACTGGTAAAACCCACCATGTCCTTTGACGAGCGGGGACACCAGAAGAACGAACTGATCTATTATGTATTGGGCGCGTCCGGAGACGGTGAAAAACCTGTGGAATTTTTCCCTACGGTGGAAAGCTTCATCGGAGAAGGCGGCAGTCTGACCCATCCCAGAAGTGTTTTGGAGGGCAGAGCCGGTGTGCCCGCTGGATCGGTGGAAGCAGGAAAAGAAGCAATGGGCGCTTTCACGTTCAAACCCGTGTCTGTACCCCCCGGAGAGGAAGTCCATTACATCGTTCTGCTGGGCGCTGAGGATGATTCTGAAGCTATCCGCAAGGTATACGATCAGTATAACACATGGTGTAAGGTATGCGCAGCACTGGAAGAAACCAGGCAGCACTGGCTGGAGAAAGTCAACGTCTCCTTCAAGACAGGAAGCCGGGACTTTGACAATCTCATGAATTGGGTCTGCTTCCAGCCCTTCCTGCGGCGGCTCTTCGGCTGCTCCTTCCTGCCTTATCATGATTACGGTCGGGGTGGCCGGGGCTGGCGGGACCTGTGGCAGGACTGCCTGTCTCTGCTCATCATGGACCCTCAGGGTGTGGGAGAAATGATCGAAAAGAACTTTGGCGGCGTTCGTATGGACGGCACGAACGCCACCATCATCGGCGATGGTGACGGCAATTTCATCGCTGACCGCAACGGCATTGCCCGGGTCTGGATGGATCACGCCCTGTGGCCCCTGATGACCACAAAGCTGTATATCGACCAGACCGGTGACTTTGATATTCTTATGAAGAAAGCCCCCTATTTTAAGGATCGTCTTGCCTTCCGGGGCACAGGACCGGATGAAAAATGGGATGCTTCCCAAGGTTCACGGCAGAGAACAGTGGATGGCGGCATTTATGAGGGCACGATTTTGGAGCATCTGCTGATTGAGAATCTCACCGCCTTCTATGAGGTTGGCGACCACAATATCTACCGGCTCCGGGGTGCGGACTGGAATGATGCTTTGGATATGGCGACGGAAAAGGGCGAAAGCGTGGCCTTTACCTGCGCCTACGCAGGCAACCTACGGGATTTGGCGGAGCTGCTGCGGAAGCTGGACGCAAAGGGCTGTACCGTCTCCCTGCCAGTGGAATTGCTGCCCCTCATCGGCGTGGAGGATACCCTCTTCGAGGACAAAGACAGCAAGCAGGCCCTGCTGAATACCTACTGCCAAACCTGCCTGCACACCATCAGCGGCGAACTGGCGACCGTCTCCCCCCTGGAAATCGCGGAAGACCTGCTGCGTAAGGCCGATTGGCTGACAGACTTCGTCCGGGAGCAGGAGTGGATCGAGGGTCATGACGGCGAGGGGTGGTTCAACAGCTACTACGATAACCACGGCAATCAGGTGGAGGGCTACTTCCCCGATCATGTGCGGATGATGCTCACCGGGCAGGTCTTCTCCATCATGGGCAGCGTTGCCACGGATGCACAAATCCGAACCATGACCGAAACTGTGGACAAGTATCTGTACGATCCCAAAATCGGCGGCTATCGCCTGAACACCGATTTCCATGAGCTGAAAATGGATATGGGCCGGATGTTTGGCTTTGCCTATGGTGAAAAGGAAAACGGCGCTGTGTTCTCTCATATGGCGGCGATGTACGCGAACGCCCTGTACCGCCGTGGATTCGCCAAGGAGGGCTGGAAGGTGCTGAGTGCTCTTGCCGATACCGCTCTGGACTTTGAGACCAGCCGGATGTACCCGGGCATTCCCGAATACTTCCGGGGAGACGGGCGGGGCATGTATCCCTACCTGACAGGCGCGGCCAGCTGGTATATGCTGACCATGGTCACGGAGGCCTTCGGTGTCTCCGGCGAGTATGGCAATCTGAAGATTCAGCCGAGGCTGTTGGCAAGCCAGTTTGACGCTGATGGCAAGGCCTGCATTACCCTGCCCTTTGCCGGAAAGATTCTTCATATTTCCTTTGTTAACCTCACCCGGAACGAATACGGCAGCTATGGAATTTTTGCCGCGTCCTGCGGGAACAAAGCCGTTGCCGTTACCAACGGCAAAAGCGTAGTTATTCCCCGGGCACTGTTGGAACAGGCGGGCGAAAACGAGGTTTCCATTATTCTTCACATCAAATAAGGAGTGTTTCCCCCATGCAATACGGATATTTCGATGACGAAAACCGGGAGTATGTCATTCAGCAGCCGGACACCCCGGCGCCCTGGGTCAACTATCTGGGCTCTCCCAAATACGGCGCAATCATCTCTAACAACGCCGGCGGCTACAGCTTCGCCACCTCCGGTGCTAACGGACGGATTCTGCGCTATGTGTTCAACAACTTTGACCAGCCCGGACGGTATCTGTACATCCGGGACGACGACAGCCGGGATTACTGGTCCGCTTCCTGGATGCCCGTAGGGAAACCTCTGGACCTGTACAAATCCCAGTGCTGCCACGGCATGGGCTACACCCGGATGGAGGCGGATTATTCCGGCATCCACTCCGAGGCCCTTTACTATGTACCTCTGGATGCCGAGCACGAGGTCTGGGCCTTATCCGTTACCAATACCAGACGGACCGTGCGGAATCTCACCCTTACGGGCTATGCGGAATTCACCAACCACAGCAATTACGAAATGGATCAGGTGAATTTGCAGTATTCCCTGTTCATTTCCCGGACGCTCTTCAAAGAAAACCGGATTATGCAGGAGCTCCACGGCAATCTGGATGCCCTTCGCCCTGAGGAGCAGGTGGACGGCAAGAACGTCACCGAGCGGTTCTTTGGTCTGGCAGGCGGGGCGGTCAGCTCCTACTGCGGCGACAAGGAGGGATTTCTGGGCCGCTACCACGGCTACGGCGACCCCAAGGGGGTTTCCGCCGGAGATTTGGGCAATGTCTTAAGCAACAGCGAAAATGCCTGCGGTGGCCTGTCCACCAAAGTCACCCTGTATCCCGGTGAGACAAAAACCGTGATTTTCCTGCTGGGCATGAAGTCCTCTGCCGATGCCGCTACCATTATTGCCAGCTACGCTTCTGGCAAGGATGTGGTTGACCGGGAGCTGGCTGCTCTGAAGCAGGACTGGTATGGAAAGCTGGACAACCTGAAGGTCAACACCCCCAGCCCGGAATTCAATACCATGCTCAACACCTGGAACGGCTACAACTGCTTTATGACCTTCATCTGGTCCCGGGCCGCTTCCTTTATCTACTGCGGCCTGCGCAATGGCTACGGCTACCGGGACACCGTGCAGGACATCCAGGGCATCATCCACCTGGCCCCGGAGATGGCGGCAGACAAAATCCGCTTCATGCTGTCGGCTCAAGTTCATCACGGCGGTGGCCTGCCCTTGGTGAAGTTCACCCACAACCCCGGCCATGAGGACACCCCGGAGGACGCTTCCTATGTACAGGAAACGGGGCATCCTGCCTACCGGGCAGACGATGCCCTGTGGCTGTTCCCCACGGTGTACAAATACATTGCAGAAACTGGAAACACCGCCTTCCTCGATGAGGTCATCCCCTTCGCTGACCATGACGAAGGCACCGTTTACGAGCACCTGAAACGGGCGCTGCAATTCTCCTTCGACCACCTTGGCCCCCACGGAATGCCCGCCGGCCTTCACGCCGATTGGAACGACTGCCTGCGGCTGGGCGCGCAGGGCGAGTCCAGCTTCGTAGCCATGCAGTTCCTGTACGCCATGGTGATTCTGAAGCGGTTTGCCGAGTTCAAACAGGATGCAGCTCTGGTTCAGCGGCTGGATGCTCAGATTGAGGAAAACCGGGCAAAAATTCAGGCTCTGTGCTGGGACGACGACCGGTTTATCCGGGGCTATAAGGAAGACGGAGAAAAAATCGGCGCGGCTTCTGACCCCGAGGCCAATCTCTGGCTGAACCCTCAGAGCTGGGCCGTCATCAGCGGACTGGCTGACAAAGATCAGAGGGAAACCATCCTGCAAAACGTCTATGATCGGCTGAACACTGCCTTCGGCGCGATTCTCATGGACCCTCCCTACCACGTCCACGCTTTTGATGGAGCGCTGGCAGTAATCTACAATCAGGGCACCAAGGAGAATTCCGGCATCTTCTCCCAGTCTCAGGGCTGGCTGATTCTGGCGGAGGCCCTGTGCGGTCATGGCGGACGTGCCTTTGCTTACTTTATGGAGAACGCTCCCGCCGCCCAGAATGACCGGGCGGAAATCCGCCACTTAGAGCCTTACTGCTACGGCCAGTTCACCGAGGGCAAGGCCAGCCCTCACTTCGGCCGGAGCCATGTCCACTGGCTCACCGGCACCGCTTCCACTGTGATGGTAGGCTGCGTGGAGGGTATTCTGGGTCTGCGACCGGACTTTGGTGGCCTGCGTCTGGCTCCCTCCATCCCTGCCAGCTGGGACGGCTTTGAAATGGAAAAACAGTTCCGAGGCAAGAAATTGCATATTCGGGTGCGCAATCCCTGGCACATCGAGTCCGGCTGCCGCAAGCTGACACTGAATGGTCAGGATCTGCCCGACAACTACCTGCCGGAGGAACTTCTGAAAGCGGAAAACGAAATCCTGTTGACCATGTAACGAAAAAGCTTCCGTTGGACCATTGGCCCAACGGAAGCTTTTTCTTATTTCAGTCCGCTGTCCCACTGAATCAGGTAGTTTTCGTCCCGGTACTTTTTGGGGGTCATACCCACCACCTCCCGGAACTGCTGGATGAAGTGGCTTTCTGAAGAAAAGGACAGCTGATTTGCAATCTCGATCATGGAGTGGTCTGTGAACTTCAGTAAATTTTCTGCTACTGCGATCTTTCTGGCGCGGATATAGGCGCTGATGGACTCTCCTGTTTCCTTCTTGAAGAGCCGGGACAGATAGCTGGGGGATACCCCCAAAGCCTGGGCCAGATCCTCAACAGTAATACGTTCCTTGATGTGGGCGTAGATGTATTCCTTACAGGCACGGATATGCTTGGAATTGGGCTTTTTCAGAATGCGGTGCATTTTTTCGGTGAAATCCAAAACCATATCATCATGAATGCGGCAAACATCCTCTATGGTTCTTGCATCGTCCAGCTTCTGTATGTAGAAATCGCTAAGCCGGAACGTACGCTCCAGTTCCATGCCACTTTGCCAACAAATCCGGGTAATCATTGCGGCAGTCACAACAAAATGGTATTTCAGATTCATGACTGGGTCTCTGGACAGGATTCCTACCCCATCCTGCTCCACAAACTTCCCCTTCTCGCAGTTTTCTTTGACCGCTTCCACATTGCCGTTGGCTACCGCACGGTAGAACAGGTACTCGGACTCCGGATGCCGGTGGTAGAATTCGTCGAGTTCGTCCTCTGCTTCCATCTTCAGCCATTCGTCGTGATTACGCATGGTTGTACCTCCCTTTGGCGTGTAAATGATGGGTACTTGTACAAATAATTATAGCATAAGCGGTCAATAGATTGATGCAATTTTTTTCATAACCTCTCTTTCGTGTGTGCAGTTTGTTGGCGGGGTGTATCTGCGGATTTCTGGTTTCCATCTAATAAAACGTGAATACTAAATCCCTGTGGCACGCGACTTGTCAAGGATATTTTTCACAAAGCAGATGCATCACTCCACTGGATAAAATAATGTGCAAAAAGACGGAAGATGGACTGGAATGCAGCAGCGGAAAACCATAGCAACAGGAAAAACCTGGTTTTGCCTTCCAGCAAAACCGGGAATGATTCTGTTATTCAATACCCACAATGTAACAAATCATTTGAATCAACTGGTCATTGATCTCGTCCGGATCCAAAGTGGGGTCGGCGCAGATCTGATCCAGCAGATGCTTCAGGCAGGCGACGATAATGGTGTTCACCAGTCGGATGTTTTCCGAGGTGACAAGGGTGGACTCAACCTCCGTCAGGGGCTGCAGAATCCTCAGGCAGCGGTCGTAGATGTCGTTGCCGTAGTACATATCCTCAATTTCCTGGCTGTAGTGGATCTTTTCCTCGGGAAACAGCCGGTAGTACTGGGTAATAATGGCGGTCAAGTTGCCGCTGTACTTGCCGAAAAAGAAATTGCGGAACAGCAGGGGCCTCTGAAATACTGTCTGGCCGAATGCATCCCAGATAGCCAGAAACTTGTCCGTGGGGCCGGCAATGATGCTGCTGTACTCCGCCAGCTTTTTGCTGTATGCATTAAAATGCTTCAGCGATGCCAGCAGAATCAGCTGGTTGACATCTTTGAAATAGAGGTAGATGGTGGAGTTGTGAAAACCTGACTTTTCGGCAATCTTACGGATTGATACCTTTTCCAGTCCCTCCGTGTCGATCAGCTCCTGAGTTGCCTCCACAAAGGCAATAGCGTTTTTTCTTTTTTCTTCATCCTTTTCCCAGTCGATCATGTTATCCGTCCTTCTCTGCGCAGCAACAATAAGCGCGATTATGATTTTTATACATAGTACCATATTTTCCCCGGAAATCAAGAGGTATTCCAAAGAACAATAAAACTTTCTGGTCTATGGCTGTTGAAAATAATCGCGCTTATTGCTATAATCTGGGGGGATTATAATCATTTGGAAAGGACTGGGTGAGCAATGGAACGTCAGACAATTACCCTCTGGACCCGGCAAGTGCCTCAGGTATGGAAAATTCTGCTGGAAGACGGGGTCTATTTCTGCAAAGAAGCATACATTCGGGAGAAAAACGATACGATCGCGGATTACTATCTGGAGCTTTACCGGTGGTATACCCGGGAAGCCGAAAAGTATATGACCATTCCGGCGGAGAGACCCTACCCTATCTGGCTGTCCGTAGATGAAAAGTGGATGCTTCAGCCTGTGGAAAATACGGTGATCCTGAAAGTGGACGCCCCGGCGGACAAGGTGCTGCTGTGCAACAACGATGCCTGGGGTTATCGCGTGAATTACTGGTATGTGCCGGTAGACGAGGCAGATGCACAAAACCACCGCCGGGAGCTGGCGCAATACGGTATTCACAGCGACGACGAGCTGATTAAAACCCATAAGGGAAATTTCTATCCTCATTTGCGCAGCAAGATTCAGAAAAGCTGGAGCCGGGTGTTTACCCAGACCAATGTGGAACAGGATATGCTGGTGGCCACCATGTGGGAGTTGAGAAGGGAATGGGTGAAGGAGGTGCGCTTTTGTGAAGCTGTGGACAACACAGACCAATGAAGTGTGGCAGCTGCTGAATGAGCAGGGAGTCACCCGGGTAAAAAAAGAATTCATCTGCAAAAAATATAAGGAATCTGCCTGGAGCTTTCTCATTGCCTATGACTTTATGAGCCGGAAACTGGTCCGGAGAGTTCCTCAGCCGGAGGGCGCAGAATCCCCGGTTTGGCTGTTTGCCGACCCCAAATGGGCAGGAGACCATCCCGTCCCGCTGGATGTCCCGGAAGAAGAGATTCTGCTGTTTGACCTGCGAAAATGGTATCGTGTGCTGTCCCTGTCCTATGTGGGAACGGAGCCGGAGGAAGCGGATTTTGACAGGATGCTGAAAAGGCAGGGCATCCGGGACAGCATCGAGGTATTCCGCACACCCTTCTACCCCTTGCAGAAACGACAGATCCTGTCCAGCTGGGAGAGAATTTTCTGTCTGCCGGAAGATCCCCAGTTTTATCAGGCAGCCTGCTGGCAGCTGAAAAAAGAATGGAGACTCTGACGGTTCCAGACCAGAAAATCCTCAATAAATCAGCCTCCCTGTGCAGGGCAGTCCCTGCACAGGGAGGCCTTTTTCTGCCAAACGGTTCTTCTGCTATCACACGCCCATAGGCATCGTTTTTATTCTTATTGAGAAACTCGATAGAACTTTTGCCCGATGTGTGCAACTTAAATAAGCGCGCTTATTTAAATCGATCCCCAAATATCAAAAATTTGTGAGTGTTTACAAATATTTCATTTTCTATTGACAATAATCGCGATTATTGATAATATACAATTACAAAGCGCGCTTATGAAAACGAAATAAAAATGCTGGCAGGCAGGTGCCCCAACAAAAAAGGAGGAGAACCATGAGACTGGAAATTGGTAATTTCCATGTCAAAGACATCGTCTTTGGCGACGAGCTGTCTTTCCGGGATGGTGTGCTCACCATCAATAAGGAGGAAGCCCTGAACTTTGTTCGTGAAGATGAACGCATTACGGAAGCGGATCTGTATATTGTAAAGCCCGGCGACGAGGTTCGTCTGTGCCCCGTAAAGGAAGCCATCGAGCCCCGTGTCCGTCCCGACGGCCGCGGTATTTTCCCCGGCTACACCAGCAAGCTGACCCAGGCTGGTGAAGGCGTGATTCATGCCCTGAAGGATTGCAGCGTTCTGGTAGTTGGCCGTCACATGGGCGGTTTCCAGGACGGCCTCATCGATATGTCCGGCCCCGGCCAGAAGCTGTCCCTCTTCGGTCAGCTGATGAACATCGTTCTGGTGGCCGATACCAATGAAGATTTCGAACGTTTCGAGCAGCAGAAGATGAACGATGCTCTGCGCCGCGCAGGCCACAAGCTGGCGGAGTTTATCGCAAACTGCGTCAAGGAACTGGAGCCGGAAGAGACGGAAGTCTACGAAATGAGCTCCGTCCGGGGCAGAGATCCCGAAGTGGAAAAGCTGCCCTCCGTTGTCTATGTGATGCAGCCCCAGTCTCAGATGGAGGCTCTGGGCTACAATGACCTGCTGTACGGCTGGGATCTGAACCGTTTCCTGCCCACCTACATGAACCCCAACGAGGTTCTGGATGGTGCCATCGTCTCCGGTTCCTTCATGCCCTGTTCTTCTAAGTGGTCTACCTACGATTTCCAGAACACCCCCAATATCAAGGCTCTGTACCGGGAGCACGGTAAGACCATCAATTTCCTGGGTGTCATCATGTCCAACCTGAATGTGGCCATGGAGCAGAAGGAACGTGCAGCTCAGTTCGTGGCACAACTGGCTACCAGCTTGGGTGCCGATGCCGCTGTTGTGGCAGAAGAAGGCTACGGCAACCCCGATGCTGACTTCGTTGCCTGCCTGGTGGCTCTGGAGGATGCTGGTGTCAAGACCATTGGTGTGACCAATGAGTCCACCGGCCGTGACGGCTGCGGTCAGCCTCTGGTCACTCTGGACGAGAAGTGCGATGCCATCGTTTCCTGCGGCAATGTGGGTGAGCTCATCGAGCTGCCTCCCATGAAGGTGGTTCTGGGTGAGCTGGAGGCTCTGGCCCGTGACGGCAACTCCGGCGGCTGGGATTACGATGAGGTGCTGGGACCCTCTGTTCGTCCTGACGGCTCCATCATTATGGAAAACAACGGCATCTTCTGCGGCGACCAGGTTGCTGGCTGGTCTCCCAAGCAGATGATGGCATTCTAAGGAAGGAGGATGCACGCAATGAAAAAAGCAATCGTTTACCTCAACCAGTTCTTCGGCCAGATCGGCGGCGAAGAAAAGGCTGGCTTTGAGCCGGAAATCCGGGAAGGTCAGGTAGGCCCTGCCATGCAGATGGCCAAGCTGCTCCACGCGGACATCACCCACACCATTATCTGCGGCGATAACTGCATGGGCTCCAACCCCGAAACCACTTGTGAGACCATCCTGAAGATGCTGGAAGGTCTGGAGTTTGATATTTTCCTGGCAGGCCCTGCATTCCAGGCAGGCCGCTACACCGTTGCCTGCGGTCTGATCTGCAAGGCAGTCAAGGAAAAGTTTGGTGTTCCCGTGGTGACCTCCATGAACGTGGAGACCCCCGGTGTCAATATGTTCCGGAAGGAAATGTACATCCTGCAGGGCGCCAACTCTGCTGCCAAGATGCGCAAGGATCTGTCCAACATGGTCACCCTGGCCAACAAGCTGCTGGATGGCGAAGAGATCGGCCCCGCTGAGCAGGAAGGCTACTTCCCCCGGGGTATCCGTCATCAGACCTGGCGTGCAGACGGCAAGCCTGCCTGCGACCGTATGATCGACATGCTGCTGAAGAAAGTCAATGGTCTGCCCTTCGTCACCGAAATGCCCATCCCCAAGATCGACCGGGTGCCCATCGCTCCCGCTCTGAAGGATCTGAAGAAGGCAAAGATCGCCCTGCTGAACACCGGCGGTATCGTCCCCGTGGACAACCCCGACCGGATTCAGTCCGCCTCCGCTACCCGCTGGGGCCGTTACAACATCGAAGGTGTTGACGACCTGAAGGGCGGTGTGTTCAAGACGGTTCACGCAGGCTTCGACCCTGCTGCAGCAGATGCCGATCCCGATGTCATAACCCCCATTGACGCTCTGCGTGCTCTGGAGAAGGAAGGCTTCTACGGTGCGCTGCACAACTGGTTCTACACCACCGTCGGAACCGGCACCACCGAGTCCGAGGCCGCCAGAATGGCAAAGGAAATCGTACCTTATCTGAAGGAGGACTGCGTAGACGCCGTCATCCTGGTGTCGACATGAGGTACCTGTACGCGTTGCGGTGCAACGATGGTCAAAGAAATTGAGCGTACCGGTATTCCCGTGGTTCATATGTGTAATCTTGTCCCCGTCTCCAAGACCGTGGGTGCAAACAGAATCGTCCCCACCATTTCTATTCCCTATCCTCTGGGCGATCCCTCTACTCCCAAGGAGGATCAGTGGAAGCTGCGCTACCACAGAACCAAGGTGGCAATTCAGGCCCTGGCAACCGAAGTTACCGAGCAGACTGTCTTCAGCGTGTAATTTATGCTTCCGTTACACGCGCCTCTTTCCCCTGGGTGGCAATCGCTGCCCAGGGTCAGACAGTTCGGATTTCTGTTTTGCATGAACTAACCCTCCATTTTGTTCATGCCCCTCCCCCGGAAGGCGCACCTTCCGGGGGAGGGAAGAAAAGAGGAAGCCGGGGGAATTATTACCATCCTTTTTCATTATTTTCTACTATAATAGTTTCCACAAGAGCTTCCTGAAGTCGTAAACCTAACTGGAAGGGAGAATCCTATGGCAACAAAGACAAACAATCTGGTATTCCGTATTTCTCTGCTGCTGACAGGCGGCATCGCTCTGTGGGCAGTTGTATTCAATGACAGTTTCAGCGCAGTATCCAATGCCACCTTCACCTTTCTGACCCGTCAGTTTGGCTGGCTGTATCAGGTGGCGATGCTGTTTTTTGTTATTTACATTCTGGCAATCGCCATGAGCAAATGGGGACATGTCCGTCTGGGCCCCGATGATGCCCGTCCCGAATACTCCACGGTGTCCTGGTTTGCCATGCTCTTCGGCGCAGGCATGGGCGTGGGTCTGGTGTTCTGGGGCATTTCCGAGCCGGTTTCTCACTATATGGTACCCATCGCAGGCATCGAGCCCGGCACCCCCGAGGCAGCCGATTTTGCCATGAAGGCCAGCTTCATGCACTGGGGCATCCACCCCTGGGCAAACTACGCCATCATCGGCCTGGCTCTGGCCTATTTCCAGTTCCGCCGGGGCACCCCCGGCCTCATCAGCGCCGTGCTGGATCCTGTGATTGGTCAGAAGCGGCAGTGGCTCAAGCACCTTGTGGATGTTCTGGCTGTGTTTGCCACCGTGGCAGGTGTGGTCACTTCCCTGGGTCTTGGGGTGCTGCAGATCAACAGCGGCCTCAACTACCTGTTTGGAATCCCCACCAGCCTGATTATCCAGATCATTATCATCGCCGTGATTTCTGTCATCTACATCTGGTCTGCGGTATCCGGCATTGAAAAGGGCATCAAGCTCATCTCCGATGCCAACCTGTACATCGCCTTTGCCCTGATGGGTGCCGCCATTCTGGCGGGTCCCAAGCTGGAGATGATCAACAGCTTTACCAACGCTTTGGGCAGCTACCTCAATGGCTTCCTGCAGGACAGTCTGGGCATCAGCACCTATGGCGACAACAGCTGGGTGGAAAACTGGCGTGTGTTCTACTGGGCATGGTGGATTGCATGGGCACCCTTCGTGGGCATCTTCATCGCCCGGATCTCCCGGGGCCGTACCATCCGGGAATTCATCACCGGCGTGGTGCTGGCACCCAGTCTGGGCAGTCTTGTCTGGTTTGCCATCTTCGGCACCATGGGCATCCATACGGGTCAGACCGGTGCCCTGTCCGCAGAGGCTCTGAAGGAAGTGGCCGCATCCCCGGAGATCGGCCTGTTCGTAGTGATGGAGCAGTATCCCTTCGCCACCGTGCTGTGTATTGTTGCTCTGGTGCTGCTGTGCACCTTCTTTATCACCTCTGCCAATTCCGGCACCTTTGTACTGTCCATGCTGACCTCTGACGGTGCGTTGAATCCCCCCAACAACAAGAAGGTACTCTGGGGCGTGATTCAATCCGTCATGGCGGTGGGCCTTCTGATTGCAGGCGGACTGAAGCCCCTGCAGGTCATCTCCATCGCTGCAGCCTTCCCCTTCATCTTCATCATGCTGGCCACCTGCGTGGCTCTGGTAAAGGTTCTGAAGGAAGAAAAAGTATAACCCCTCTATGGTTTCACAGTCTCTCCAAGGGCAAAAGGGGCACCGCAGCGTCGGTGTCCCTTTCTCTTTTTTGGAAATTTTTAAAATTTCTATTGACAATAAGCGCGCTTAGTGCTATTATTTATACATAATATAAGACAGCAAAGCAATATATCTGTACTACACAAACACATTTATTACTTCCCTCCTCTTTTGATTCCTTGCAAACAGAAGAGCAGCACGATTGATGGCGTGCTGCTCTTCTGCTTTTTTCACGCCGATTGAAAGAACAGATATGTAAACTCGCTCGCAAGAAAAAGTAAATCGCCATTGCATCGGTGGACAGTTTGGTGACAGCAAAGACATTAATTTGCTAATTCAAGGTATGATCTTTTCTCATTCTTTCTATCAACACTTTGATTCTTGAGTAATATCTGGAGCTAGTATTGAAGAATTTCTTCAAGTATCAGAAAAAATAACGAAGATCAGCATTCAGAGTGTCATTAGTTCTAATCGGGAATTAACGCCAGAGTTAGCTGCTTCAATACGAAATGCTGCAACAACCACTGCACGATCGATATGCGACACATTTGCTAAAGAATAACTTGTTTTTATAAGATCGCTCCACCTTCTATCTGTATTCTGCAGACAACAAACTTTGCGGCAATGATGTCTATACCATTTTTCGAGATAAATGCGGTTTTCAAAAAACTTCAGATTGCAATACCAGTTTTAACTCCACATTCTATATTGTCTCAGCAATTTCGAATCAAACTACTGGGACTGTAAGGCCATTCGTAGTTGACATATTTCCTATAGGCATAAAACGGATGACAGGAAATATCAACTATTTTGTAAGGAAATGGCGTTTTGATGGATAGAAAACGTCAGGACTTTAGGAAATGTGTTCTGAATTACCCCAATTTCTGTATGTTTCCAGTACTTTTCCAACATAGTAATTGGGGTCAAATTGGGGGCAAAACGATTGATGTGGATTTTTGTGCCTAACTTTTTAGGCTCTAAAACGCAAGAAAAAGTCCTGAAATCGTACGATTTCAGGACTTTTTTTGGTTGCGGAGGCAGGACTCGAACCTACGACCTCCGGGTTGTGAGGGCATCTTTGAGGTTCAGAATGTTCGTATTTACCATAAAATATATGGAATAACTCAAAATAATGGCAGTCAAATGTTGAGAAACTGAAACTGTGGGGATAGAACTTAAAATAAACTATCCCCCAAACTATCCCCGACGAAATTTGCAAAAAAGTTCGGAGTTTTACATATTTTGCAAATTCGCCTTACAGTGGTCAAAGTTCTTGGCTGTCCTTGATGTTGGGGTGAGGATTCAAGCTCCTACATATGGATTGTAAAAAAGTAATTATCAGGTGTTGCGCACAACCTTGCCTATCTACTCAGAAGTTAGCTGATTTTCAATAACTATATCAATTTTCCATCCTCACATTTTTCATATTGACAGTATTTCTGCCAATGCTCTGTACGAAAAGCAATGGGAAAAGCACTCACGCTATTGCGTATGCCAACAAACACCAAAGAGACTATGATCATTCTTGTGATAAGAAAAGACCTTTACAGAGATTTTGTCACTGCCACAACTCAGATAGAAAGATAAATCTCTTCCAGCCGTTTACACAGCAGATCATTATCGATGTCATCGGACACAAGCCCACCATGCCGGATGCCATCTATGAACAACTGCATATCTGTCTTCAGTTGCTCCGGCAAAGCAATCCGCTCACTTGCTGGAAGCAGCATCAGGAGATGGTGTATATCACGGTAGTGCTTTCGGATATGGCGGGAGTTACCTTCCTCTCCCTTTTCTCGGTGTGCGGTAAGTTCACACCAGGCTTTTGCCTTGAAGGGAATCAGATATTTCTCGTCCAGCACACTAAGCCCATCGACGATCCGCCTTCCTTGCAGGAGGAAATGATAGTAGTCATCGTTCAGCAAAATTGCAGACAGACTGGAAATATCATCTGCGATAGGCACCGGCGTCAGATGTGCTTCTGGCAGCAAGCGAATGCCAGGTGTTCTTGAAAACAGTTCGATCATCTTGGGATATGCCGGATCTGTGGGATTCTTAAATCGATAGAACTGCCGCTGAGTTTCTCCAGTTTCAATTCCGTTATAGTTGGCCTCTTTGATGAACTCCCAGAATGCTCGCCCGAATTCTTCATTGATATTCTCGACGATCAGAACCACATCCAGATCCTTTGTGGCACGGAAATCTTCACCGACCTCATCGAACACAATGGAGCAGGCTGTTCCGCCAATCAGCACATACTTGTCTGTGTAGTTCTGAAAGAAATCTCTGAACTTATACAATCCCTGAATGTTTACCATAGGATTTCATTCACCAAACTTTCTATTTCTATTTGTACCCGCTCGTCTTTGCTGTCTTTGAACTGGGCATAGAGAGAAATCACATCAATGTATTTTCCCTGAACCAGTAGCTTGGGGTCATACCGAAAGATTTCAACAACGCTGTAGTTCTGATCGAACACATCATGCTCGTTGAGAATTTTCGCTTTGTCAATTTTCTTGAAGTCCTGCGAAGAGGAAGCGTAGTAAGGGATACTGACTCCGCTCAGAAAAGACAGTCGGAGCAATGCCAGTTCCCCTGACATCAGGAACCCATGGTGACCGAAGTCCCTAGTAACATATCTGCGGGTTTTCACTGGATCAAACAAATATTGCTTTCCCTTTTCCCAGAATTCAGTTCCGCTCGAAATGGTATAATGTTTTCTGGTGCTGCTGCCTACCGTGTGCAGTAATTCCCTGGAAGACAGTTCTTTCAATGCCCGATTGATGGTCGCTACGGAATATGGGAGGCGTTCACTAAGCTGATGGGCATTGGTTTTTTTGATTTTATTCAGCAACAAATAAATAAAAACTACCTGGGTTGCAACAGCAAATTGCTCACCATATTCTTGAACGGTGGATTCTGTCTCGGTTAGATTTATCGCACAGTGCGGAATATACAGCTGCTTCTCCGGAACAACAAAGGCAATTCTGGATTGAACCAAAGCATTTCTCTGGGTCAGCCGCAAATTCTCAAGCACCAGCACAGGCGGCAGGTTCGTATATTTTTGGATTTGCGTCAGCTGCTTTCTGAGCGTTTCTACTCTTAAATTAATCGGAGTTTTGGGTTTTGCCAATATATACAGGTCTTTGTCAATTTGCAGCACGAATAACTGATAGTTTTCCGTCAGATACATTGGTAGATCGCCGTATGCATGATAGTTTTCCAAAAACATCTGGGAACCAAACATCGTCCGCAGATAGCTTATCAGACGCTTCATCTTTTCTCACCTCACTGCTGATATTATTGTATCAGCATTATATCATTTATTATGATGCAATGCAAGATGGTTGATACAATTATGTGATATTAGTGATAGGCAGCGATTTGTGTTATTTTGAAATCCTAATTGTTGACATTCTTCCCGTATCTGGCTATACTGAAATTATAGGACTTTATCCGCTTCAATGTGCAAAACAGTCAAAAGTCAGAAAGGAGATGCGCACATGGATATCCGGCACTGCGAAGAAATATTTAAGCACTACGGCGGCATGATGCGCACCAAGGAGCTGGAACAGGAGAAAATCTACTACCCAAATATCCGGCAGTTGATGGAATCTGGTCATATAGAAAAAGTGCGCTACGGCTATTATCAATGGGTTGACCCTGATGACTTCAGCGAGGTCAGCACGGTAATCCGCCTGTATCCTGATGCAATCCTCTGCATGGATACAGCGCTTCGGTATTACGGGTATAGCGACCGTACCCCCGGGCAGTGGCATCTGGCAGTCAGTAAAGATTCAGGGAAATCCCGTTTTAGGATTAGCTATCCTTGCGCAAAGCCCTATTTCCTGGAGCCAACGGTTCTGGAACTGGGGTTGACAAAAGGGAATATGGACGGACATGAAATCCGGATTTATGATAAAGACCGGGTGATCTGCGACTGCTTACGCTACCGCAATAAAATGGACAAAGAGATTTTCAATAAGGCAATCCAGCACTACATCCACGATCCGGGAAAGAGCATTCCGAAGCTATTGGAATATGCAGAACCTCTGCGGGTAAGGAAGATTGCAAAAGAATTGATAGGTGTGTGGCTGTGATGGCAGATATTTCTGAGGACTTCTGCCCAGAAAGGGAAAAAGAAATTATTCGGGAGGAAACAAGGATGCCGACACTTGAACAGGGTGAGAAACTGCGCTTAATTTTGCAGCGGGTAGACAGCAGATTGCTTTCAAAACTCTGGCTTTTCTACCGAGATTATTTCAAAAACGACGAAAGCTGTCTTGAGTTCTTTTTTCGCGCTGTAAGGCAAGAGCCGGTATACACTAAAGAAGATCTGGAAGAACAGTTTTCTCATGCTCTTTTTGATGACAATTATGTTGATCCCGATGACCATCTTTTTATTCCGCGTCGTATGTTGAATTGTGTTCAGCGTATGGTGTCCGCGGCAAGAGATATGGAGCAAATCCGGCAAGGAAAAGATGTTTTTAAAATTGTATTTTTGGTAACCTGTGTTGAAACGCTCCAAAAACTAAGTGGGAAAGATGGCTTCAAAAAGGATATGCTCTTCGACTTTTTTGAAACCAACACATCATCAAAGGACAAGAATTATATCAGGAAGCACTTCGCACACGGCGAACAAGGGCTTTACCCTGATGAAGATGGATTTTGGCAGTTTATTAGTGTGCTGAGTGAATACCGAAACGCTGCTGCGCATGAGGGGCAATACTGGGATACCTGCTTTAAAAACTACAGCAGTCGAACGCCACTTTCTATCATGACGAAAGCTCAGTTGGATAAGGATTCTAAAAAAGCAGAGCATGTTTTTGAGACAACCATGAGTTATCTCAAGTTCGATGAAATATTTGTTCGGACATGCATTTCATTTATTAGGAACTATGTAGCCAGTCAGGAGGAAATTGCCAATGCCGACGCTTGAATGGATTGGAAAAGATAAAGTTGTCAATCATCATCTGGATGTGCCGTACCGGGTACTGGAGCGGCAGTATAGCTTTGATGAAAACGGAAAACACGAGGCTGACAATGGCAGTGAAAATATGATTATCCACGGGGACAATCTGGAAGCGCTGAAATCCCTGCTGCCCCAATACGAGGGCCGGGTAAAGTGCATCTACATTGATCCGCCGTACAACACCGGCAACGAAGGTTGGGTATATAACGACAATGTCAATGACCCGAGAATCCGGGAGTGGCTGAATAAGACGGTGGGCAAAGAGGGTGAAGATCTGAGCCGCCATGACAAGTGGCTGTGCATGATGTACCCCCGCTTGAAGCTGTTGCAAAAGCTGTTATCGGAGGACGGAGCAGTTTTCATTAGTGTAGATGATACCGAAATAGCAAATTTGAAGCTGATATGTGGGGAGATTTTCGGTCAAAACAATCATGTGGCAACTTTTATTTGGCAAAAAAGGTATTCTCCGGATGTTCGTACATCAGTTAGCGATGCTCACGAATTTGTTCTATGCTATGCTCGTAATCCAGAGAAATTCAAGGAAACTCGACATCTCTTGCCTCTGGGAGCAGCACAGACAAAGCAATTCTCAAATCCAGATCATGATCCAAGGGGACCTTGGAAAGCAAACGATTTTACGGCGCCGGGTTTTCGGCCTAATCAGATGTACGAAATTACATTACCGTCCGGTAGAGTTGTAACACCTCCGGCAGGAAGGTGTTGGCGCGTCACAAAAGATGGTTTCGATCGTTTTGTTAAAGAAGAAAAAATGATTTATGGCAATAATGGAGATGGTGCTCCTGCTGTAAAACGCTTTCTTTCCGAAATGCCAGGTATGGTTCCTTGGACTTGGTGGCCATATGAGGAAGTAGGCCATACACAAGAAGGCAATAAACTGTTAGCTGCAATACTAGGAAAGGCAGTGTTTGACTATCCCAAGCCTGTTCGCCTAATTGAACGTATTCTACAAATTGCATCTGACTCAAATTCTATTATTCTCGACTCTTTCGCCGGTTCCGGCACCACTGCCCACGCGGTTCTGAACATGAATAAAGCCGATGGCGGACACCGCAAGTTCATCCTGATTGAGATGATGGACTATGCCGACAGTATTACTGCAGAACGGGTCAAGCGTGTAATTGGCGGCTACGGAGAGGGTAAGAATGCCGTTGCTGGTACCGGCGGCAGTTTCAGTTACTATGAGCTGGGTGAGCCGTTGATGAGCGGCGATGTGCTCAATGAGAATGTGGGCGTGGAGAAAATTCGGGAATATGTCTACTTCACCGATACCAAAAGCCGCCTGCCGGAACCTCACCCGGACGAGCCGTATTTTATGGGCATCCATGTGAACAGTGCATTTTACTTCTACTATGCGCGTGAGGCTGTCACCACTCTGAATCGTGAGTTTCTACATACGGTCAAAACCAAGGCAGATGCCTATATAATCTACGCCGACCTCTGTACGCTTAGCGAGGCAGAACTGGAAAAATACCATATTACATTCAAGAAAATCCCCCGGGACATCACGAGATTGTAAATATGTCTCCAAAGAGAAAGAAGGGTTATTATGGCCTTTACATATTGTCTTCCAGACGAGCAGGGGCAAAAGCAGGAATACATAACAAGTAATAATTCAGTTATCATTGTCGGAGCAAATGGCTCTGGAAAGAGTAAGCTCGGCGCATGGATTGAACAGCAAAGCCTTAATATGGTTCACCGAATTGGCGCTCAGCGGAATCTGAATTTCAATGAGAATATCGCATTAAAAAGCTATTCACAAGCTGAAAATTTCGTTCTTTTCGGAACAGATGATAAGAACCGTATTGAAAGAAACGATAAAGGTTACAGATGGGAATGGGGCAAATACACAACAAAGTTGCTTGATGACTTTGAAAATGT
>JBJDYI010000191.1:0-1895 GCA_051867165.1 Faecousia sp.
AAGTATTCTCCGATTGCATCGCGGCTGGCGTAGATCAGCTTCTGGGCAAGCAGTTCCCGTTCATGGGTGGTTGCTTCGGCAAGTTCAATGTTGGTTGCAAAGTGCCCTTCTTCCAGCAGCTGCCCGATTCTCAGTGCGGCATCCTCCCAGGAAATCACCTGGGCACGGCGGGAGTCACGGGCGCTTCTGCCATAGGTCAGGTGAATCCCGTCCGGGTGATACCAAGCGGCATGGTCAGTAGAGCCGAATTTAAGACCGTGACCACCCACAAAGACCTTCGGAAGAATCGCGGCGATTTCAGGAATCGACTTCTGCTTCATGAACTCAGCGACAATCAGCATTCGGTGATCGTTGGAGTTGCCGCCGCTGCGGAGAAAACTGTCGATCACATCCTGAGAAATAGAAATAGCAGAGGGTGCTTTCACATCACGCTCTGCTACTTCAATCGACTGTATCTGCTCATATTCACTTGCGAAGAAGGAAACCTGTTCGCCTTCAATGGGCGGCTCCTCGATGATTAGCTGTAGATCAGCTCCGCGAAGATCGTCTCCTCTGCCTGTGCTTTCAGGCTGTTCATGTGCTGTACCCACGCCATCGGGTCGGTCGCCTTGTCCGGGGCCGGGTTCTGTGCCAGCAGTTCCTCCATCATCTGGTTCAGTCTGCGCTCTGCTGTCTCCTGAATCTCCCACAGGTGGGGAAACAGCTTCTGAGTCATCGCCAGGATGCTGTACTGAGTCGGTCTGTGTTCCTTCAGGAATGTCCGGCGCATCCGTCCGTACTTGTTCAGAGGCCTCTGCTCGGTGCTCTCCAGCGTGAGGTTCGGGATCAGATAATCCCCGTTGCGGATATAGGTCAGTTGCGGCTTCATTGTTTTGGCTCCTTTCTTGATTCCGATTGTAGCTTCTGACGGTGATTTCGATTTGACGAAGTATCTCAGAAGAAATTGTGTTGACTGCGGTTCCCAGCGCTGCGGCTGTTTGCGGGGTGTTGAAATCAAACACATCCGAGAAGTCCTCAAAGCCGAAGTAATCATCCGGATTGCCAAGGCAACGGCTGATCAGCTGGTAGAGGGTGCTGTTTGATACGGCTTTTCGGAAGTTGTACCCCAGCGCATCTACATCATACACTGCCAGCGCACTATCATCAAGGATACCGGCAATCTCCTCGCTGTGGGCTTCCCAATACTCGGATGCCTTCTGCATGGCGACGAGTTCCAGATGGTTTTCCAGCGAACCGATGTCGTTGGGAATGTCATACCGCTTCTCCAAATCCTTTGCAACGACTTGCTCTTGCTCCCGGTTCATCTTCCAGATGTTCGGTGTCCTGGAGTTTTGCCTCGTTCCGGTATCTGCAATATCAAACAGATAGCGAAGGCGCGTACCATCGCCGCTGTTGTCAACGACTGCGATGCCTACAGAGCCGCGCTTGATATACCGGCGCATCTGCTGATTCCAGATTTCATAGCTGGCGACGGCGGTGGCTTCCGGTCGCTGAAAGTAGATGCTGATTTGTTCATCGTAGGTGTACTTGTAAAAACGCCCTGAGAATTGCAGAAAGTGTGTCCAGTTTTCGTAGGTCTGGGTGCTGTTCGCGGCAATGAACTCGGACATTTGGACAAGGGATTTCAGTTTATCTACCATGTGTTCCTCCATTTCTATAGATTGCGGTACAGGTCAAGCTGGCGAAACTCCGCAGCAGTCATTCGTTCCAGTTTGACCAGTACCGATTGGGTAAGCTGATAAAGCTGATTGTCTTCCGGGTCATCCAAATCTAAATCCGCAGACATTTTCCTGAGGGCTTTTACCAGTCCCGACTTACTGCCGGGACTATAAAGCATCATCAGGACTTCTTCATCCCGGCTGAAAGTCATAATGCTCAGCGCTCCTTACTCTTGG
>JBJDYI010000192.1:0-7070 GCA_051867165.1 Faecousia sp.
TCCATGGGCACGGACATCCCCCTGGCGGTGCTGTCGGAAAAGCATCAGCCCCTGTTTAATTACTTCAAGCAGCTCTTTGCCCAGGTCACCAATCCGCCCATCGATGCTCTGCGTGAGGAGATTGTCACTGACACTACCGTCTATGTGGGCTCCGACGGCAATCTGCTCTATGAGGAGGAGAAGAACTGCCGGGTCCTGCGCATCCAGAATCCCATCCTTACCTCCGTGGATCTGATGAAGATCCGTCACATGAACCGACCCGGCTTCAAGGTTGAGACGGTGTCTCTGCTTTACTATAAAAACTCCTCTCTGGAAAAGGCGCTGGACCGCCTCTTTGTGGAGTGCGACCGGGCCTATCGGGATGGGGCGAACATCATTATCCTCTCTGACCGCGGCGTGGACGAATACCATGTGGCGATTCCTTCCCTGCTGGCAGTGTCTGCCATGGAGCAGTATCTCATCCGTACCAAGAAACGCACGGCGGTGTCCATGATTCTGGAGAGTGCCGAACCTCGTGACGTCCACCATTTCGCCACCCTTCTGGGCTACGGTGCCCGGGCCATCAATCCCTATCTGGCCCAGGAGTGCATCGAGGAACTGGTGGAGAGCGGACGGTTGGACAAGGACAGCCATCAGGCAATAGAGGATTATAACAGTGCCATTCTTCACGGCATCGTGAAAATCGCTTCCAAAATGGGCATCTCCACCCTGCAGTCCTATCAGTCTGCCCAGATTTTCGAGGCGGTGGGAATCTGCCGTGAGGTGGTGGACAAATACTTTACCAATACAGTCAGTCCCGTGGAGGGCATCGGCCTTTCGGAGATCGCGCAGGGCGTGGAGTGGCGGCACAGCCACGCCTTTGACCCGCTGGAGCTGGGCGTGGATACCACACTGGACAGCAACGGCACCCACAAGCTGCGCTCCGGAGACAATGGGGAAGATCACATGTACAACCCCAAAACCATCATTGCCCTGCGTGAGGCCACCCACTCCGGCTCCTATGAGCGGTTCAAGGAATATACCGCCATGGTGGACGACGAGCGCAAACCGCACACACTCCGTGGGCTGTTGGAATTCGTATACGATGAAAATGGAGGAATCCCGCTGGAGGAAGTGGAGCCGGTCAGCGAGATTGTCAAGCGGTTCAAGACCGGCGCCATGTCCTACGGCTCCATCTCCGAGGAAGCCCACACCTGCATGGCCGTGGCCATGAACCGGCTGGGCGGCCGCTCCAATTCCGGCGAGGGCGGCGAGGACCCGGCACGCTTCGGCACCGAGCGCAACAGCGCCATCAAGCAGGTGGCCTCCGGCCGCTTCGGCGTCACCAGTGCCTACCTGTGCAGCGCCAATGAGATCCAGATCAAAATGGCCCAGGGCGCAAAGCCTGGTGAGGGCGGACACCTCCCCGGTAAAAAGGTGTACCCCTGGATTGCCAAGACCCGATATTCCACCCCCGGCGTCACCCTGATTTCCCCGCCCCCCCACCATGACATCTACTCCATCGAGGATCTGGCACAGCTCATCTTCGATCTCAAAAACGCCAACCGCGACGCCAGAATTTCCGTTAAGCTGGTGTCTGAGGCTGGCGTAGGCACAGTGGCTGCCGGTGTCGCCAAGGCCGGCGCGGGCGTGGTGCTCATCTCCGGCTATGACGGCGGCACCGGCGCCGCCCCCAAAAGCTCCATCCACAACGCGGGTTTGCCTTGGGAGTTGGGCTTGGCGGAAACCCATCAGACCCTGATCCGCAACGGCCTGCGCTCCAGAGTCCGTCTGGAGACCGACGGCAAGCTCATGAGCGGCAGGGATGTTGCCATCGCCTGTATTCTGGGCGCGGAGGAGTTCGGCTTCGCTACCGCGCCGCTGGTGACCATGGGCTGCGTTATGATGCGGGTATGCAATCTGGACACCTGCCCTGTGGGCATTGCCACACAGAACCCCGACCTGCGCTGCCACTTCTGCGGAAAACCGGAATATGTGATGAACTTCATGACCTTTATCGCCCAGGAGCTGAGGGAGATCATGGCCAAGCTGGGTGTACGCACCGTGGACGATCTGGTGGGACGCACCGACCTGATTCGCCCCCGTCAGAACCGCATTACCCACCGTGCGGATACCATCGACCTGGCAGGTCTGCTCTCCGATTTGCCCCCTGTGCGCTACCGGGCGGAGGACGGCTTCGACTTTGGCCTGGCCAACACGCTGGATGAACAGGTACTGCTGCCCCAGCTGGAGCCGTACTTCAGGAAACGGAAGCCCCATACCGTGCAGGTAAAGGTATCCAGTACCAACCGCACCGCAGGCACCATCACCGGCTCGGTTATCACCAAACGCTTTGGAGACAGCCTTGCTGACGACACCTATGTGGTGAAGTGCGTGGGCGGAGGCGGACAGTCCTTCGGCGCCTTTATCCCCAAGGGAATGACCATGGAGCTCACCGGCGATGCCAACGACTACTTCGGCAAGGGACTGTCCGGCGGCAAGCTGGTGCTGAAAACCGACGAGAGGTCCCCATTCCCGGCCAGAGACAACATCATCGTGGGAAATGTGGCTCTGTACGGCGCCACCGGCGGCCAGGTCTACATCAACGGTGTAGCGGGCGAGCGATTCTGCGTGCGCAACTCGGGCGCTGTGGCGGTGGCAGAGGGATGCGGCGATCACGGCTGCGAGTACATGACCGGCGGCAGAGTGGTGATTCTGGGTATGACGGGTAAAAATTTTGCCGCCGGTATGAGCGGCGGTATCGCCTATGTGCTGGATGAGCGGCACGACCTCTATCTCCGGCTGAACAAGCAGATGGTGACCATGACTCCCGTGGATGAGCGCCACGATGCCCGGGAGCTGCGGGAACTCATCCAGGCCCATGTGGATGCCACCGGCTCCGCTCTGGGCCGGGAAATTCTGGAGCATTTTGAGACGTATCTGCCCAAATTCAAGAAGATCATCCCCAGCGACTATCAGAAGATGATTGCCGCCATCGGGCAGCTGGAAGAAAAGGGCGTACCCCATGAGCAGGCCAAGCTGGAGGCCTTCCACATGATGTGTAAGCAGTAACGGAGGGAAAAACAATGGGAAAAACGACCGGTTTTATGGAATTTGACAGACGGGATGCCTCTTCTGTCCCACCTCTGGAGCGCATCAAAAACTTTGAGGAGTTTCACCCGCCCATGGACCCGGCCCGGCGTCAGGAGCAGGCGGCCCGGTGTATGAACTGCGGCGTGCCGTTCTGCCAGTCGGGAGAAAACTTCGGTGGTATGTTCAGTGGCTGTCCCCTCCATAACCTCATCCCGGAGTGGAATGACGAGATTTATAACGGGAACTGGCAGGAGGCACTCTCCCGCCTGCTGAAAACCAACAACTTCCCGGAGTTTACAGGCCGGGTGTGTCCCGCCCTCTGTGAGGCGGCCTGTACCTGTGGCATGAACGGGGACAGCGTCACCGTCCATGACAACGAGCGGGCCATCATCGAAAACGGCTTTGCCAATGGCTGGGTGACGCCCCGGATCCCCACAGCGCGCAGCGGGAAGCGGGTGGCGGTGATCGGTTCCGGCCCCGCGGGACTGGCCGCGGCGGATCAGCTCAACCACAGGGGACACAGCGTCACCGTGTTCGAACGTGACAGCCGTCCCGGAGGCCTGCTGATGTTCGGCATCCCCAATATGAAGCTGGACAAGAAGGTTGTTGACCGCCGGGTGAAGCTCATGGAGGCGGAGGGTGTGGAATTTTGCACCGGAGCCGATGTGGGCAGGGAGTGGAGTGCGGACAAAATCCTGGATACCTATGACGCGGTGATCCTGGCCTGCGGCTCCAAAACCCCCCGGGACCTCTCCGTTCCGGGAAGGGATGCCCAGGGCGTTCTGTTCGCTGTGGATTACCTCACCGCCGCCACCAAGGCGGTCATCGGTGAGACCGACGGCCCCTCTGTCACCGCTGAGGGCAAGGCCGTGGTCATCGTGGGCGGCGGCGATACTGGCAACGACTGCGTGGGCACTGCGATCCGCCAGGGCTGCGTAAGCGTTGTACAGCTGGAGATGCTGGGAAAGCAGCCTGACACCCGTTCTCCATCCAACCCGTGGCCCCAGTGGCCCAAGGTATGTAAGACCGACTACGGCCAGCAGGAGGCCATTGCCCTCTTCGGTCATGATCCCCGGCAGTACGAGACCACAGTAAAGGAGATTCTCAAGGACGAGTCAGGCAGCGTCACTGCGCTGAAAACGGTCCGCCTGCGCTGGAGGACAGATGAAAAGGGCCGCATGGTCATGTCCGAAGTGGAAGGCAGCGAGGAGATCATCCCCTGCGGCCTGCTCCTGATCGCCGCCGGATTTGTGGGCTGCGAGGACTATGTGGCCCAGGCCTTTGGGGTGGAGAAGACCGGACGCGGCTGTCTTGCGGAGAAGCAATACCATACCGCCGTTCCCAAGGTGTTTGCCGCCGGTGACGCCCGCAGGGGCCAATCTTTGGTGGTGTGGGGCATTGCCGAAGGTCGTGCCTGTGCCAGAGAGGTGGACACTTGGCTCATGGGATACAGCAATATTCTGTAATAAACACATCCGGTCTGAGACAGCGCCTCAGACCGGATGCTTTGCTTTGAAAATCAATCGTTCAGTTCCGAGCGACCGTATAAATTGTCCGCAATTTCATTCCGGACAGTAATGGGACCGATCAAGATCATTCTGCTGTCAGAATATGTCAGTCCCCCGCAGGCGGTATCGCACAGAAAGTCAACGTTCTTATTTTTGTATCCTCTGTATTTGCCTTGTTCCCCGATCCTCGTGGCTTCGATTCAGCCCGCATCACAGCTCTATGACGGAAGTGGGTATCTTCAGATTTGTCGAAATATACAAATAATCCGAACCCATCTCCCGCTTAGGAAGAACTGGCTCGGATTATTTGTTTTCTTCGGGAGGATTGAGGAAACCCATTTCCGAAACGGTGTCATCAAACGACCGGAATCAAAGCACAGAGGCCCGAGAAAAAAGAAACAGATTTAGGAGGACACTGTTATGGATAAGAAGGTTATTTCCTGTGAGTTCAATATCGACACCGCCTGTGTCGAGGCCAAGTATGCAGATGGCAGTATGATCTCCATCGACTGTACTCTGGTGGAAGCTGAGGTTGCACGGAATATGTACGAGAGTAGCGAACTGGAATGGCTGGTGTATCATGCGCCAGTGGACTATACTTGTTCGGTGCAGCATGGCGGATGCACATCCAGCCCATCCATGTAATTGGTTCCCCATTGACACATGGCGTCCAAAACTGGAATAATACTTTCTCCAAACGCTGTCAGCGAGTACACCGTCTTGGGTGGTTTCTCCGGGATTACTTCTCTATGCACCATTCCGCAGTCCTCCAGATTGTGGAGCTGCTGGGAAAGCATTTTGGGCGTTGCTCTAGGAATACGCCGCTGCAGCTCCATATAGTGCAAAGGATGTTCCACAAGATGCCAAAGAATAAGTGGTTTATATTTTCCACCAATCAAAGATAGCGTTGCCTCGACCGGGCAGTTAAATTGTGGCTGCTTCACAGAATCACCTCACAAACAGTATATCATAGTGTGCAAATTAAGAAAAGTACTTACTTTTTGGGAAGTATCTAGCAAAAAAGTGCAATCTTGAGATGGTTTCTGAACATTGCTAAAATAATATCAGATGGTTGCCATGGCAGACCATCCAACAGACTAATTCAGAAAGGAAAGCATATTATGGACTTTATCTCGATTGCAAAAAAACGCTGCTCTATCCGCAGCTACACCCACCAGAAGGTGGAGCCGGAGAAAGTTGAGAAGATTCTGGAGGCTGCTCATGTGGCTCCAACCGCCGCAAATTTGCAGCCGGTTCACTTAATTGCGGTTCAGAGTGAGGAGGGCCTCCAGAAAATTGGTAAGGCCGCAAACATTTATGGAGCACCGCTTGCCATTATCGTGTGCGCCGATCATAACAAGGCGTGGGTTCGCCCCTTCGACAAGAAACAGACCGGGGATATTGACGCGGCAATCCTAACCGACCACATGATGCTACAAGCAACGGAGCTTGGCCTGGGCAGCGTGTGGGTGTGCTACTTCAAGCCCGACATTCTGAGCCGGGAGTTTAGCCTCCCCGGCAACATGGAGCCAATCAACATTCTTGCGATTGGCTACGCTGGCGAGGATTTTGCTGACTCGGAGCGGCACAATCAAATGCGTATCCCGGTGAGCAAGCTGGTTTCCTACGAGAGCTTGTAGGCTGACTGTTTGCACCGGGCGATGTGTTCGATTTCGTGCTGCGGAATACCGGAATGCTCCATGAGCTTCTTCTTGCGGCCCAAGCTGGTTGTTCCCTCCGGTTCGATATGAAATTTTTGAGGTGCAGTTGTGGGTGGCGGACAATCTGTTGCTGACGGCATGGCTCCCTTCTCAAGAAACGGAAAATGCAGGCGCTTGTCAAGTCTTTGGCTTGATGGGCGTCTGCATTTTGCTTTCCTGTATTATATCACACTGGGAGTGGGTGTCAATAGCTTGGGACAGGGGTGCGGTGTCGACATTTTTGGTCAACAAGCTATTGAACTGCAATCACTTTTTGCCGCAATTTCGAGGGGATAAGGATATTGTATTCCTCTTTGCAAAACGCTTTCTTGATGTCGACAGGATTGCTTTCTCCGCATTTAGAACCCTTTTTTTGACTTCCGAGTATTCATGTTAGCGTTTCTTCATATGATCTCTCCTAATAAGCATGCTCTGCCAACAACTCCGGAAATCATCTCTCACCAGCCCATTCCAGCAAGCCACCGGCTGACGGCTGCTTCCCGCTCTTTTCCTTCCACTACGCCCGCCGTAGAGAATTCTCCTTTGATACAACCGTCCAGAAGATACAAAATCCTGCCGCATCTCGCGGCTACCTTGCTGTCGTGAGTTACCATCAGAATGGTGGTACCTTCCTGATTCAGTCGGGTGAATTCCTCCATCACTTCCTGCGCCGCGCTCTGATTGAGTGCTCCGGTGGGTTCATCGGCGAACAAAATTTTCGGCTGATTCATCATACTCCGGCAGATGCAGGCTCTCTGGAGCTGCCCGCCGGATACCTCTGTGATTCTCC
>JBJDYI010000193.1:0-1888 GCA_051867165.1 Faecousia sp.
GGCATCCTTGACAAACCGCGCCGTCTGAGCTGCGTGGCAGTCAAGAGCTTGCGTGGCAAGCTCTGTCAGGCAGAGCTGCCCGATTCCAGAGTGGGTTGATCCCACAGTTTTTTCGCCTTCAGGCAGTCCCGAACACGGCCATAGTAGATGCGCAGAAATTTGGTACCGCCAGCCGTCATGTAAACGTAGTAGGGCTTGCCCTCTGCCCGTTTTTTGTCCAGAAACTGGTAAACCGGATCATCTGCAGGCTGGCACTGAAGCAGAACCGTCATAATGACGAAAAGCGTCTTGCGCAGATACGGCGAACCACGTTTGCTGGTGCGGTTGCTTCGGGCGTCCTTGTCACCGGACTGGTTCTTTCCGGGATCAGTTCCCGCAAACGCCACCAGCGACTTCTGGTGGGCGAACCGGCGAAGGTCGCCGATTTCAGCCATGAGCTGCGGACCTACAGATTTGCCGACGCCGAACATGGCCATGACTGTCTCGTATTCCGGCAGCTGAGAGGCCAGCCGGTTCATCTCTGCATGGTAGACCTCGACGGTGCGGGAAACAACGTTGAGCTGGGCAACAGCTTCCCTGACCAGGAGCTTGGCAGTATCCGATTTGGGGACCAGTGCAATACGCTGACGGGCGTGGGCATGGATCTGAGCGGCCTTTGCTTCGCTGAAGTTATAGCCGTGCCGGCTGCACCATTTGCGGTAGCGTTCGTTGAAGGCGTTCGGACTGAGTCTGGCAACACAGTCCAGATGCCAGAAGGTATCGACAAAATCCACCCACTTCTGGCTGCCGTCGCTGCGCACAGGGCTGTCAAACAGCGAACGAATGCCCGGAAAGCTCTGCTCCAGCAGCGCGATGAGGTTGTTGGCGCAGGCTGTGCGGTTCTTGCTGGCCAGCTGATACTGGCGGTTCAGGGTCTTGAGCTGATAGCGAATCGTGTCCATAGGGGTATATTGACGCAACTCGTCCCAGTTGTCAAGAGCAAATTTGGCGATCTTCACAGCGTCGGACTTATCCGTCTTGCCCCCGCGCAGCTTTCCGTCGCCATACTCCTTGATGAGCAGCGGATTGAGCGCAGAGACAAAGAAACCGGCTCCGTGCAGAAACTGTGCTACAGATTCGTAGTAACGTCCTGTGTGTTCCATGACAACGCGCACATCGTCTCCCAGACCGTTCAGCGTCCCGGCCAGACGGTTCAGGCTCTCTGCGGTATGCGCAACTTCAAACGGCTTCAGGGTCACTTTCGTCTTGGACTGGAGAACCGCGACCGTGCTCCTGCCGTTTGATACGTCGATCCCAACTGCAAACATGTGGATTCCTCCCGTTGTGAACTGCAATGGATGAACCACCTTTCCCCATTGCCGATTCCATCTGTTTGCTGACGCGAGTGTCCCCGTGGCTATTTGAGGTTCTCCACCTGCACAAATCGAACGCTGCCAATGGAAGGCTGGCTGACTGACTTTCTTGCGAGCGCACAGCTCTTGGAGATAATTGTCAGACCATTGCCCTTCCATTGTACAGCTTAGGCAATGAGATGTCCCTCGCCTGTGGCTGGCTGCCACGAACATGGGGCAAATATATAGTAACAGGAGGATTCCGACATGGTTCGTGAAGATATTCGGAACATTGCCATCATTGCCCACGTGGATCATGGCAAGACGACGCTGGTGGATCAGCTGCTCAAGCAGGGCGGCATTTACCGCGAGAATCAGCAGACTGTTGACCGCGTGATGGACTCCAACGATCTGGAGCGTGAGCGCGGCATTACCATCCTGTCCAAGAACACTGCCGTGCACTACAACGGCACCAAAATCAACATTGTGGACACCCCCGGCCACGCGGACTTCGGCGGCGAGGTGGAGCGCGTGCTGAAGATGGTGGACGGCGTGCT
>JBJDYI010000194.1:0-1884 GCA_051867165.1 Faecousia sp.
CGGATGCCACCGCAGTCCTGCCCATAGAAGGGCGGCAGGGCTGGAACCAGCGGTTTGGGCGGTGGGTCAATCGCGGCTCCAAGGGTATTGCCATTCTGGACAGCGATAGCAATGGCCAGGCGCGAATCAAATACTACTTTGACATTGCCGACACCCACGAGGGGCGGCGTCCCCGCCCGGTTCCCATCTGGACAGTTCGCCCGGAGCAGGAACAGGCAATCATGGAGACGCTGGAAAACAGCTTCGGCGCACTGGGGAACAAGGAGAATCTTGGGGACGCCTTGCTTTCGGCAGCTTCCAATGTCATGGAGGACAACTTTCAGGACTATCTGGCGCAGCTCATTTATTATAAGGAAGGCAGCTTTTTAGAGCCGCTGGACGAGGAATCGCTGGAAGCCATCTTCAAGCCAATGCTCCAAAACAGCATCGGCTATATGCTGCTGGTGCGCTGCGGCATTGACCCTTCTGCACATTTTACTCCGGAGGATTTCAGCTATATCAGCGGCTTCAATACCTTGCAGACCATCAATGCTTTAGGAACTGCTACCAGCGACATTTCCCAGATGTGCCTGTCTGAAATTGCCCGCACGGTGCTGTCCTTGCAGCGGCAGCAAAATCGCACATTTGAAGAACCTGCCCAAAAGGAGTATGCTGTAGTTGAAAACCAACCGGAAAGGAGCATGAACCATGACACAGATCACATATACGAGGCAGGGCGATTATCTGCTTCCCAACCTTCTCCCGCCCCAGGAACCCCGGATTCCCCTTGGGAAGTACGCATTGATGCGCCGCAGATTTCTCCAGCAGAACCGGAAAGTGACCTATACGAACCTTCTGACCACAGGGCAGCTCCACAGTCACCTGATGGAGATCGAGGACACAGCCCGGAATCGGATAGAGCAGATCGTCAACCAGATGGCGAAGGCGGCGGGGGTGACGGAGGAACTGAAAGCCACCGATCAGATGAAATGGGTGGGGCTGATGAACAACTTCCGCTCAGCAGCGGAGGAGCAGATTCTGCAGGAACTGATTTACGCATAGATGGTATTATCCCGCCGCCCAGTTTCGAGGAGCAAATCTCCTTTTTGGGCGGCGGTTATCTTGCGCCGGAGCCGGAGGGCGAACAGCAAACCTTCTTCTCCCAGCCCCAGCTACCCCAGCAGGTCATTGATGAAGCCCTTTGCATTGGTTTCAATGACAGAAACAGCCGCCTGATTATCTGCGCTTACTTCATGAAAGACAAGCCGCTGGAAGACAATGCTGCTTTTCTGCAAAAAAGCTACGGCACCAACGGCGCGGGACTTTTCATCCATGACCGGGAGTATGCCATCTGGTATGACCCAAAGGGCATCCGCATTGCCACCGGGCGCACCGTCCAAAAGCGGTATACCACCCTGGTCACATGGGAACAGGCGGCAAAACGCATCCGGGAGCTGTTGGATTTGGGGCGGTATATGCCCCAGAGCGAGCTTGACCGGGTGCAGGACTTTGAGCGCATGGAGCTGGCAAAGTCCCTGATCTATGCCAGACGGGAATTCAGCGACGAAGCCAGAGACGCCGGGTATCTCCCCCTGACCACGCTGACCTATTCTGCAAAGGGCGGTTTCCCGGAAATTGAAAAGCAAATGCAGCGCCTTCTGGAAGATCGTGACACCCTCAGCCAGCTTGTAGACGAATGGACATTGTTTGCCGCTGTCTATGAAAAAGACCGCAGTTTGCTCAGAAGTCGATGGTATGACCCCGTAGCACTTCTGGGCCGTCTGGAAGATTTGCAACGAGAACCCCTTGTTTTCACCGCCGCCGATGGGTATGCCCCACAGCGGCGGTTTTTCATTTCCGACGATGAAATAGACCGTATCCTGCGTGGCTCCGAGAGAAACTATG
>JBJDYI010000195.1:0-1862 GCA_051867165.1 Faecousia sp.
GCAGGGCGCACGACACATACGTTGCCGATGGCAATGTATGTATAAGTGCGCATTTGGTATAATTACTCAACGGAAACGGAACGGAATCACCCCCGCAGGAGCCGTTCCTTTTCCCAACAGGCTCCCATCGACAAGTCCTCATGATGAGCGTATACTGTGCACAAACAGGAACATGGACGCGTGCGCATTTGGGCAGGCGAAGCGCTTTCGCCTCATGCCTGTTGTAGAGTCAGTCCTTCCTGTCAGACACAGTTCATGATTAGGCTGGTTGGGAGCCTTTGGCTATACCTGCATCACGCACCAGGATGTGAAGTGCTGAATCAGGAGGTCTCCTGTTATCCCAAAAGAAAGAAGGATGGGTATGTCAAATGTTGCTCCTGCGTTCCTGTCTGTAGGCATCGACATCGGAGCAGATTTCAGCTTCATGGCCATGGCGCTGCCTTCTCAGCAGCTCATTGGCAAGCCGTACCGGATTGTTCATGGCAGTCAGAAGTCTTTGGACGGCGCAATCGAGCGAATCCGCATGGCCGCGCAACAGCATCATCTGCCTGTGCGTGTTTTCATGGAGTCCACCGGTGTGTATCATTTCCCGATGTATCACAAGCTGCGCGATGCAGGGCTTGATACGTTCGTCCTCAACCCGCTTGTCACCCATGCGGGAAAGGACATCAACATCCGCAACATCCACAACGATAAGTTTGACGCACAGAAGATCGCGCTGATCGGTCTGCGTCCCGGTCTGAAAACCTCGCTCGTTCCCAGCGACAATGTCGCCGCGATGAAGGCCGTCCTGCGGGAATACCATGCCATGAAGAAAGAAACCAGCATGTATATATGCCGGCTCAGAAATCAGCTCCGGCAGGCATTTCCGCAGTTTCTTCCGGTGTTTTCCAAAGTGAACGGCCTCACGGCCATGGCTGTTTTGTATGAGTACGGTACACCGCAAAGCATGCTGTCGGCGGGAACGGACGGCATCGCTGCATTCATGAAAAGCGTTGTCAAGAAAGGACCTTTGCATATCCAGCAAAAGGCGGAGCAGCTGGTGCAGGCTGCTCAGGCCGCCAATGAGTTTGGGCATTGGAATCCGGGAATTGCCGTCCTGATCCGACATTATATCGACATGATCCGGTTGTTGGATGCTCAGACAAATGCGCTGCTGAGCCGGGCCCGGCAGATGCTTTGCGAACCAGTGAATGCCGATTTGGCCCGGCAGACCGAGCTGCTGCAAACCATTCCGGGGATTGGCTTTCTGTCCGCCCTGACGCTTGTTTGTGAAATCGGCGATTTCAAGGCATTCAGGCATCCCAAGCAGCTGTTTTCCTACTTTGGACTTGATCCGATTGTCCGTCAGTCCGGCAATTACTCCGGTACAGGCCTTCGGATGTCCAAACGGGGTTCGCCATTTGCCAGACGTTGCGTCTACATGATTGCGCTGCAATCCATCAGCCTGAACAAGCACGGGGAACCAAAGAATGCGGTTCTTCGTGCCTTCTATGAGGAGAAATGCCGCAGCAAATCGAAAATGACTGCACTGGGCGCCGTGATGCACAAGGTCTGCAATCTGATCTATGCGGTGCTTCGCAATGACGCGCCGTTTGTGATGACGACGCCAGAACAGCACCGGGCAGCTTATCTTGCCAACCATCAGGCTGTTGCGTGATCCATCATTCGTTACTTCTGCCATCATTCCCGTTTGGCATTCCATGCAGGGGATGGCCTTGCCATCCCTTGTTTGCCATACGCACATCCGGCATCGCCTGTCAAGGACGCCGAAGGCGTGGCGCAGCCATTTATCCTTGACCGGCTATGCCGGATGTGCCACGCTTATGCGATATTGGGGGTTGACTTTTATTAGCTGGACT
>JBJDYI010000196.1:0-1858 GCA_051867165.1 Faecousia sp.
GCTGATGATGGTGGGCGACGGCTGCTCGGCCCTGGGCATCCTCTATATTTTCTTCTGTATGCAGACCGGCGGCGCGAGCCTGACGCAAATCTGTATCGGTGTGACCATCAGCTCTGTTTTCTCCTCCCTGCTGGAGCCGGCCTACCGGGCTACCGTGTCGGACATTCTGGAGCAGGAGGATTACTCCCGGGCCAGCGGCCTGGTCAGTCTGGCAGGCAGTGCCAGATACCTGGTCTCACCACTGCTGGCGGGCATTCTGCTGAGCGTTTCGGACATCCGGCTGCTGCTGATTCTGGACATGGGAACCTTCTTTCTGACGGTGACCTGCACCGGCGTGGTGCGGCATGGGCTTGCATCGAAAGCAGCAGAGCGCAAAGAAGCGTTTTTCACGCTGCTGAAGGAGGGTTGGCAGGCGGTGACGGAGAAACGGGGTGTGCTGCTGCTGATCCTGGTAGCCTCCGTCATGACCTGCTTCATGGGGGCCTTTCAGATTCTGGCCGAGCCCATGATTCTGGCCTTTTCCGACAGCGCCACGCTGGGCATCTGCGAGACAATCTGCGCCAGCGGGATGCTGGTTTCCAGTCTGTTCCTGGGCATCCGGGGCATCCGCAAAGGCTATGTGAAAACCCTGTCCCTTTCTCTGGTGATTGCCGGTGCGGCGATGGTGGGCTTTGGGCTTTGGGAAAACCTGATTCTGATCTGTACGTCGGGCTTTGGCTTTTTTGCTATGCTGCCCTTTGCCAACAACAGCCTGGACTATCTGGTACGCACCAACATTGCCGAGGAGCTGCAGGGAAGGGCCTGGGGGCTGATCGGTTTTCTGAGCCAGATCGGGTATGTGGTTGCCTACAGCCTTTCCGGCCTGCTGGCAGACGGCATAGGCAATCGGCTTCAGATCGGCGTCGGGCGGGGCTCCGCCGCCGTCATCATGGCCTCCGGGGTGCTGCTTGGCATCATCGCGCTGGCGGTCTATCCCATCAAAGCCGTGCGTGAACTGGACAGCGGAACATCCAACACAAGTGAAAGGAGCGCGTCATGAGAACAAGGATCCTGTGGAATGATCTGAAAGGCAGCCCCCTGCTGGCTGTCACCACATGGCTCTTTATGGCGGTAAGCGCGTTTATGTTCGCGTTGACCTGCTTTCTGGCCATCGGGCTGCTGGGCTCGGTGAACACACTGATGGAAGCGGCCCAGACACCGGATTTCCTACAGATGCACGCCGGGGAGATCGACGAGGGGGCGCTTGCCCGGTTTGCGGGCCAACAGGTGCAGGTGCGGGATTACCAGACTCTGCGCTTTCTGAATCTGGAGAACAGCTCCATCATTCTGGGCGTCCATTCTCTGGCGAACAGCACCCAGGACAATGGCGTCTGCGTCCAGAGCGAACGGTTCGACTACCTGGTAGATCTGGAGAACTGTGTGATTGACGAGGTCCGAAGCGGAGAGATCTACGTCCCCGTCTGTTACCGGCAGATGTTCGGCCTGAATGTGGGGGAAACGGTGCTGATTGGGGATGTCAGCTTCACCATCGCCGGGTTCCTGCGGGATTCCCAGATGAACGCCATGATGGCATCCTCCAAGCGTTTCCTGGTGAGTGAGTCTGACTATCATCTGTTGAAAGACGAAGGCAGCGAGGAGTACCTGATCGAATTTCTGCTGCGGGAAGGAGCGGATGGCAACGCCTTTGCCACGGAATACACGGACGCCGGACTGCCCGCCAACGGACCGGCCATCACGAAACCGCTGATCCGCATGATGAATGCGCTTTCGGACGGAATGATGATCCTGGTGATCCTTCTGGTCAGTGTGGTGCTGCTGCTGATCTCCATGCTCTGCATCCGGTTCACGCTGCTGACCC
>JBJDYI010000197.1:0-1673 GCA_051867165.1 Faecousia sp.
GAAAGCAGAGTCCGAATTTGTTCCATAGGGACACAGCCCGGATGTTTTGCTTCAATTTCTGCCAGTGCCGAAACGGCGTGGGACGCGAATTGGAAAGCGGCATCTTCCTCGTTTGTGATCAGCCGGTTCCATTGGGCCTCAAAGCGGTGAAAGGGATCCTCCAAAATTTCCATTAGCGCCGGAATGGCTTTCCTGCTTCCCAGCCGTCCCAGCGCACAGATGGCGCAGACGCTATAGGGCATGACGTACATATAGCTGGTGTTTGGAGCACACCCGGAACGATCCATTGCCATATCCAGCAGGATATCCTCGCCGGAAGCATCGTCCAGCAGGCTAAGGGCCAGTGCGGCATGACAGCGAAGAAGCGGAGATTCCGATAACAGCTCGGATCGCAGCATCGGGATGGTGCTTCTGCCCCGAATCATCGCGGACCAGATGGCGTAGCCCGGGCAATCGGTCCCCAACTGTTCCACAATCTCCCCTTCCTCCAGCCATAATCCGGAAAAATTGTCCGATTGCAGACGCAGAGGCTTCTTTCCCTGACGCTCGATGCGAAAGCAGTCCCCGGGTTTGATGCAGCCGGTTTCTTCCAGCTTTGCTTTCAGCAATTCGTAGGGAACCTGATTCGGCGCTTCCCCCAGTTCGATGGAAAGCGCCGCCAATGCCCCCGCCGCCTCGCCGGATTTTGAGCAGTCATCCATCATGCGTACTCCCTGAGAGAAATTGTGATCACAGGAAAGGCTCCTTCCGGCAGCCAGAATGCCGCCCCATCCCTTTGGAATCAGGGTTCCCACGCCAACGGGTACGCCCACATTCCAGCCCCACATTCCGCCGATGGTGAACCAGCTTCGCAGCAGCCGGTCTTCCAGCGCGAATTCCTTGTTGTGGGTGTCCAGATTGGTGCGGCACCAGAAAATGGGCTGCTTACTGGGCTGTCCTTGCAGGAAATCAGAAAAGGTCAGAACTTCTTCGCCCAAAATCCGCTGCCCCTGACGAATGCCAATCAGGGGTGCGATGCCAAGATACCGTTTGTTGGGATCGGAAACGGGTGGGAGTTGATTGTCCTCCCAGGAAGAATGAAGCAGCTGATGCCCCATTTGGATGGGATCATACTGGTTCAGAATTCCGTTATCCCGATTATCCCACCACATTCGCTTCCGTGTACGGTCATAATACTGACAGGTATTGGAAAAGGTCATAAAGCCGCCGTCGCTTTCCCGGCCCGGGAGCATTTCGCATCCGGCCAGGCGGCAGACCGTACCGTCCGCTGTCGCGTCGATGACCATTTTCGTCCGAACCCGGTGTAAGCCCTCCGCGTCACGATAGAGAAGTCCGACGACCCGCTGCCCCTGGGTCAGAACCTGGCAGACCCGGGCATCGTATTTTGTGATCACGTTCGCCTGGGAAAACGCTTCCTGCAGGGCGATAGACTTGCTGTATGCCACATGACAGGAAACAAACTTGTCGCCAATCTCACTTGCCCGCTGGTCGATCTGCTGATACAGTCCGCCCTTGACCCCGGCGTAGTAGCCCTGAATGGCTCCCGCGGTATTGGTGCCGCCGGGAAAACCCAGCTGCTCAATTCCCATCACCCGCAGGCCGCAGCCTGCGCCCCGGATGGCGGCCATGGAACCGGCTGTCCCCAGCCCTGCCACAACCAGATCGGCCGTTTC
>JBJDYI010000197.1:1773-6889 GCA_051867165.1 Faecousia sp.
GGAGGTTATGGAAAAGCTGCCGCCGATGGTACTGACAGTCAGCTTCCAAACGTCAGCTTCCCGGGATACCTCTGTGACCCGGGAAAGAAACCAAACATCACAGCCGGTATGATCAAACCATTTGGCGGCCAGAGGACCCATTTCCGGGTATGCCGGCTGTTTTTCCCGGAAAACACCCCGCTGCTCTATTTCCCGCACAAACGGCTCCGTTTCCCCCGAATAGCGGTGCTGAGGCCTATACGCTTCCCCGCTCCACGCGGCGGAAACCTCCGGCATACAGATACAACCCGCTTCAATCACAGCGCAGTGCCGTCCCTCCGCTTCCGCGCGATGGGCGTATCCCAGAGCAAGGGCGGTGGCGCCAACGAGAATGGTATCATAATGGGTCACAGAAATTCCTCCCCATATTGCCATACCCCGGCGGAAACCGCCGGGGTATGGGGAAATACTTGAAATGGATTACTTGAGGTTTGCGTTGTAGTAGTCGGTGTAGTACTGGTTCCATTCCTGCAGACCGCAGCCGTCCAGAGCGCTCAGGTAGGCTTCCCAATCGGCATCGCTGTTGGGATCCATCATGCCCATGACGAACTTGTTGGAGTAGTCGGTCATGGTGTCGGTGAGCAGGGTCTTGAGCATGTTGACCTCTTCCTGGGTGTCGGTGTCAAACAGGAAATTCAGAGGCTTGAAGTAGCCATAGCCCTGGGCCTGGAAGGAATCGCCCAGCTCGATGTTGACGGGGCCGGAGACGGCGATCACCGCATCCACATTCCGGTTGGGGATGAAGTCCTGATGGAAGCGGGTGTAGGCGTTCAGGGAGACGGCGGGAGCGGAGATGGTATCGAAGTCCTTAATGAGATCGGTGTAGCTCTTGTTGCCGTCGGCATCCACGGTGTAGGTCAGGCCCTCCTCGCCCCAGCTCAGGATCTCGGAGGCCTCATCGGTGGCGCACCAGTTGAAGAACTCCAGCACCCGGTCCAGACGCGCGCCGGACAGCTTGTCGGTCAGAACGAAGCCCTGGGACTTGTAGGGGGTCTCCTTGTTGTAAACGTGCTGGCTGTCGTCAGCAGCGATGGTGTTCAGGTAGTAGATCCAGCCGCAGTTGGGATCGGTCTGGCTGTTGCGCTCGTTCATGGCGTTGGTGTGAGAACCGGCCCAGTTCCACTCGGCGTAGTACATACCGGCGATGGTATTTTCCTTGGTCATGTCCTCGGTGGTGGTGAGGTAATCCGCGGCGATCAGGCCGTTCTTATACAGGTAGTTCAGGGTGATCAGCATCTGACGCCAGTTGTCGGTGGCGGGGCCATAGGGAACAAACTCGCCGGAGAAATAATCCAGGTAATAGCTGGACGTTACGTTATAGGCATAGTCCCAGCCGTCCCACACGTTGCCCCAGCCCTGAACCATGAAGGGGATGGAGTCGGGATCCTTTTCCTTGATCTGCTCCAGCAGAGCAACGAAGTCTTCCACGGTGGTGGGCAGGTCGTCAACGCTGTCGATCAGGCCCATTTCCTGCATGGTTCCCGCACGCAGGTGCCAGCACATAGCGGTGTTTCTGGGGTTCTTGGAGGGCAGGCAGTACAGCTTGCCGTCGCTGGCGCAGAGCATACCCTTGACATAGGCCCAGCCGCCGTCCACGCCTTCGTCGAAGACCTTGATCCAGTCGGGAAGCTTGTCTTCCAGATCATCCACGGCCAGAATGTGACCGGTCAGGCTCAGCTCCTGGGCCAGGGAGTTGTTGGCGTGCCACAGGATGTCGGGATAGTCGTTGCCGGCCATCTGCAGGGTGACGTTGGTGGTATAGTCGGAATCCTCCAGGTCCTGCCAGTTCACGACGATGTTGAACTTTTCCAGCAGGATCTGATCCAGAATGTTGTTTTCGATGCAGTCAGTACCTTTCTTGTTGTAAGCGATGGTCAGAGTAACCTGCTCCGCGTGGGGATCTGCCGTGGCGCTGTCTGCGGCAGCGGCAGGGGCGGTGGTGGGCGCTTCCGTGGGGGTCTCGGCGGTCTTTCCGCCGCAGGCGGTCATGCCCAGCACCATTGCCAGGCAGAGAAGCAGTGCGATCCATTTTTTCATTGAGTTTTCCCTCCTATTTATTTATGTTTCAATCAGCCCTTGACAGAGCCGACCATAACACCTTTGACAAAGTATTTCTGAATGAAGGGGTACAGCGCCATCATTGGCAGCATGGAGATAAAGAGCGTTGCATAGTTGATGCTGGTGGAGCCGATGTTGCTGGCCTCGCCGCTTTTGACCAGAGTCTCCGCGTTGATGACCATATTCCGCAGCACCAGCTGCAGCGGAGCCATATCCGAGGAGCTGAAATAGATGGAGGCCTGGAACCAGGAATTCCAGTGCATGACGGCATAGAACAGGGCAATCGTGGCGATGGAAGCCTTGCTCAAAGGCAGGATCACATCCCACAGGATCTTAAAATCATTGGCTCCATCAAGCCGGGCCGCTTCCGTCAGCTCATAGGGAATGGACTGGAAGAAGGTACGCATAATGATCATGTTGTAAACCTGCATGGCATTGGGGATCACCATGGCCCAGATGGTATTGTACAGCCCCAGCTTCTGCACCAGCAGGAACGTGGGAATGGTGCCGCCGCTGAAGAACATGGTAAAGGCAAAGAACATGGAGATCGTCTTTCGGAAGGGCATCTCCGGCCGGGACAGGGGGTAGGCTGTCAGGATCGTCAGGATTACGTTGATCAGCGTACCCAAGGCGGTGTAAAGAACGGAATATTTCAGGCCCTGCAGCACCTTGCCGTCACGGATAATGGCTTTATAGGCATCCAGACTGAACTCTACCGGCCAAAAGGTCACATCTCCCCGGGCAAACGCGTCATAGCTGGAAAAGGAGACGGAAAAGATATTCAGGATCGGCGCAATGATACTGACCAGAACCACCGCGCACATGACAAACAGAATCAAATCAAACAACCTGGAAGAAAGCGAACGGTCTTTCATCATGCATGATCCCCCTACCAAAGACTGGTTTCCGAGACCCGTTGGCTGATCTTATTCACAACAAACACCATCAGGCAGTTGATCACAGCGGTAAACAGGTCTACGGCTGTGCCGAAGCTGTACATACCCTGACTCATACCGACCCGGTAAGCGAAGGTGCTGATGATATCCGCGACGGAATTGTTGGCGGAATTCTGGAGCAGAAGGGTCTTTTCGTAGCCCACAGACAGCAGCTTTCCGCACTCCAGAATCAGCATGATGACCACCGTGGGCATAATGGAGGGCAGGCTGATGGTCGTGAGCTGGCGGAATCGGGAGGCGCCGTCCACACTGGCGGATTCATACAGCTCCTGAGGCACCGCGGACAGGGCCGAGATGTAAATGATGGCGCTGTATCCAAAGGTCTGCCAGATCTGGGAGAGAATATAGATTGGCCGGTACCACTGCGTGCTTCCCATAAAATAGATGGAATCCACACCGAATGCGTTCAGCAGCTTGTTGACGATGCCGGTGCTGGGATTGAGCATCAGATTCAGCATGCTGCACACCGCCACCAGAGAGATGAAATGGGGCAGATAGGAAACGGTCTGCACCAGCTTCTTCACATGGGTATTGCGCACCTCATTCAGAAGCAGCGCAAAAATGATGGGCACCGGGAATACGAAAATCAGCTGCAAAATGCTGATGGCCAGCGTGTTGGTGATGAGCTGCCTGAACTGGGGATGGGAGAAGAATTTCTTAAACCAGTACAGTCCCGCCCAGTTGCCCGTCAGGATACTGTCACCGATGTGGTATTTCTGAAATGCGATCAGCGCGCCGTACATGGGGCCGTATCGGAATATAGCGCACCAGAGGATCCCCGGCAGCACCATCAAAAGCAGCATCCAGTGCTTTTGGACGGTTTTCAACAGATTTGCGGCTTTTCCCCGGCTTTGAGGCTGCAAACGGTTTTCCGCGATTGCTTTTTTCAAATGGCAAACCTCCCTATTCCGGAAGCTGTGTTCCCAACCGCATCCGATACTGCTTCGGCGTCAGGCCAGTTTCCTTCTTGATAAACTGATTGAAGTAGGATCGTGTTGTAAATCCGGCAGACTCCATGATCTGCTGCATGGACAGCTGCGAATCCTTCATCAGCATAGTAATGTGATCCATTCGCTTGCGTGTAATGTACCGGATCAGGGTTTCGCCGGTCTGCTCCTTGAAAAGGCGGGACAGATAGGTGGGATTATAGCCCGTCACATCGGAGATCTGGGACAGGGATAGATCCTCGTTCAGATGCTCCTTCACATACCGCTTGACAAAGCGTATCGTTACCAGAGGGCTTTCCTTCCGAAGGTCGGAAATCACCTGCACGCAGTCAGTCAGCGCCTGTCCTTCCAGGGATTCCATGGCAATGTGGTATTTTTTTGCCAGCTGATCCAGACTCTCCACAGGATAGCTGTAGAGAATGGCACACTCTGTCTGGGTGGTGGCGGTAAACACGGCCTGGATCCGCTCCATGGTCACCATAAGCCAGGTGTTGGTAATGGAAAAGCCGGTTTTGTCCAGCGCCAGCACAAAGCAGGCGATATTATCCGCCGGGGTGGTCTGACACAGCCGCTCGATCTTCCTTGGGAAATAACGCAGAAGGGCTTTTTGCAGGATCTTTGGCTGAATCTTTTCAGAAGCGGGAACCTTCACCACTGTCAGCATCAGCGGGAAGCTGCTCTCCCCGAATCCCAGCAGGGAAAAGGCTTCCTCCTGACTGGAAGCACGCTGAGGAACCAGCAGCTTCTTCATCAGCCGATCTGCGATGGGATCGGTTTCCTCCGGAATCCCCAGCCATGACTTCTTCCGCAAATCCTGCTCCATCCGGGCCAGCACCTGAAAAATCCGGCTGCGGATAACCTCCCGATCCTCGGTTTTCAGAATGTAATCGGATGCCTGCAGTCGGATCCCCTCATAGGCATAGGAAAAATCCGAATAGGCAGTGAGCAGGATCACATTGCAGTCGGGATTGTTTTCCTTTACGACCTTTGCCAGCTCCAGACCGCTCATGTCCGGCATCCGGATGTCGGCGATCAGAAGCTGTATGGGATATTGCTGGCACAGCTTCAGGGCCTGCTGTCCCCGGAAGGCCGTATGGATCTCCATATCCACCGCCG
>JBJDYI010000198.1:0-1838 GCA_051867165.1 Faecousia sp.
CGCTCCATCTGCCCGCAACGGTGACCAACCTCACCATCCGAAACCAGAAAGCCATCACGGATTTCTCCATTGGCGGGTATGGCAACATCTCCACGCTCCGATTGGAGAATGTGAGCGAGGTTTTCGACCTATGGGAGATTCTACACAGCATCCCTGCCGGTGCCCGTGTCCGCATCACCGGGCTGGAGCGCACCTTCGAGGACGCGGCAGATATTCTGGCGTTCTATGATCTGCTGGACACCATGCGCGGTCTGGACGAAAACGGCAACAACATGGATAAGGCGCAGATCAGCGGAGTCTTCACCATCGCGGAACTCACCAATGATGAACTGGCCGAGATGCGGGAGCGGTATCCGAACATCAGGATTCAGTATGAGCATACCCACAGCAACGTGTATTTCTATGACGATTTCGGGAATACCTTGCTGAAAACCGTCACGGTCTACGATGGCGGGGATGCAGCTTACAGCGGTTCCAATCCGACCAAAGCATCTACGGCAAAGTACAGTTACAGCTTCTCCGGTTGGAGTCTGACAGCTGGCGGCGCTGTGAACGCCAATGCTCTGAAGGCGGTTGTGTCGGACCGGAATGTGTATGCCGCGTTTACCAGCACCGTTCGGAAATATACGGTTCGCTTCTACAATGGCACAACTTTGGTGCAGACAGTATCCGATGTTCCCTATGGCAGCAACGCCAGCTACACCGGCGACACACCAGCCAAAACGGATGTGGAAAAGCCGGAGGATTACGAATTTACCGGCTGGAATCCGTCTCCCAACGGAATCACCGGAAATACGGACTGCTATGCGCAGTACCGCTTTATTGGCTTCATCTCTGTGGGCATTGTGGAACGGAGCATCAGCGGAGACTACAGCAATGATCGCGTGACAACAGTTGGCGCTTATGCTTTCCAGAACTGCAGCGGTTTGACCTCTGTATCTTTCCCCAACGTGACTGCCATCGGCGATTATGCGTTCAATGCGGCGCACAATCTTGCCAAAGCAGATTTGCCTAAAGTCACGAGCATCGGTCAGCATGGTTTTTCCGCAGCCAACGCTCTGGAAGCGCTGATTCTCCGCAATACGGAAAAGGTGTGCAGTCTGGGATCGGACGCTGTGTCCTATACCAAGATTTCAAGTGGCAGTGGTTACATCTATGTTCCTGCTGCTCTTGTTGACAGTTACAAAGCGGCTGCGAATTGGCAAAATTACGCGGATCAAATCCGGGCAATTGAAGATTATCCCGAAATTACTGGAGGTGAAAGCTGATGGCTGATTTTACGAACACGGTCGATGTAGTCGGCGATGAAGCCCTGGCGGACAGCATCATTGAACGCACCATTACGGAGTTCAAGGATAACCACGTTCTCACTGTGGGACACGGCGCTTTTTACTATTGCACGGCTCTGACAACGGTGGATTTACCGGAGGCAACAAAACTCGATGGGAGTTCCTTTGCCGAGTGTACATCACTGGCATCCGTCTCTCTTCCCAAAGTCCAGACGATGAGTGGGTACTGTTTCAAAAACTGCACTTCTCTCAAGTTCTTGGATTTCCCCGTACTGAGCAGCATCGGGTATAGCGAATTCCATTCCTGTACGGCTTTGGAAGCACTGATTCTTCGGAACACAGAACAAGTCTGTAAGCAGTCCAGTGGTGCCTTTGCGTTTTCCAAAATTGAAAAGGGCGGAGGGTATATCTATGTTCCTTCGGCGCTGGTGGATGCGTATAAGGTCGCAACGAATTGGAGCACCTATGCAAGTCAAATTCGTGCCATTGAGGACTATCCTGAAATCTGCGGTCAGTAACCTAACAACAGAGTCAAGAGCGGTTGCCCAT
>JBJDYI010000199.1:0-1832 GCA_051867165.1 Faecousia sp.
TGAAATCATGTATAATGGTTTAAGCAGTCGAACCAAGCGGAGGATTGTGTATGATAAATGCAGAAGAAATTGAACAGCTTGCCCATGAAATCAAGAACTGTCAGGATGCGCTGCTGGCTTTGGGCGATGAAAACCGCCAGCATTTGATTTTGGAAATGATGCAGATCAAAGACTGTCACGGTGTTCGTGTGGTTGACCTCGCGCGGAAAAGCAATCTGTCCCGCCCCGCTGTATCTCACCATCTGCAAATTCTCAAAAAAGCCGGGATTGTGAGTATGCGGCGGGAGGGTACGAAAAACTATTATTATTTCGATCCCGGTGCAGACGCTATCAGTAGCATCATAGCCGCGCTTCTCCATGCGAAAGCCATCATGGAGTCCTGCGGTATGGAGGACATGGAAAAGGATCCGGTCAGGAGGCAAGAAAATGATTAAAGTTCACATCTTTCACACAGGCAGCGTAATCGTTGACCAGGCAATTCCATATAAAGAGAAAAACCCTTTGGCTGTAACCGGTTTTTTCAGAGGTGCGGAAAAGAAACTGACTTTGCCCGTTTCGGCATATCTGATCCAGCACCCAAATGGAAACGTATTAATTGACACAGGCTGGGACTCCAAATATGTCACCGAACGCCCGCACCGATTCTTCGGGCTGTTGGATGGGATCAGCACACCTGTCATAAAGCCGGGAGAAAGCATTGACTGCAAGCTCAAAAGCCTTGGGCTTTCCCCCGCTGATATCGATTATCTATTCTTCAGCCATATGGATTTCGACCACACCAGCGGTTTGCGGCTGGTTCAGGATGCAAGACATATCATGGCTTCTGAGGAAGAAATTGCGGACAGCAGAAAATACTTTTTCCGATATGTAAAAACCAACTGGGATTTTGCCGATGTTCAGCCCTTCCGGTATACCCAAACCGGACTGGGGCCAGTGGGAAAGTCCTTTGATGTTTTTGGTGATGGAAGTGTCGTTCTGATCAACACCCCGGGACATACCCACGGCATGTTCAGCGCCAGGATTTCCTCCGGGCAGCGGTATCTCCTTCTGTCCGGCGATACCACCTATACTCAGGAATCCATCATCCAGAAGCGGATTCCCGGCTTTACTGTGGATAAGCAGTTGGCAAAACGGTCTCTGGATTGGATTTGTGACTGTGCGCAGGATACCAACTGCATCCTGATCGCCGCAAATCACGATCCGCAGATACAAGAGCAAGTAATTACACTGTAAAAGGAGCAGAATCATATGGACATTATGGAAGCAATGAAAGCCCGCCACAGCGTGCGGCAGTATGACGACCGGGCAGTTGACGCAGCAATTCTGCAGCAATTGCGTACAGAAGCAGATGCATGCAATCTGGAAAGCGGTCTGCACATCCAGTTGGTTACCGGGGAGCCAAACGCTTTTTCCGGCTTCATGGCCCATTACGGCAGCTTCCGGGGCGTCACAAACTACATCGCCCTGGTCGGGCCTAAGAGCAGTACGCTGGATGAGAAGTGCGGCTATTACGGAGAACGGCTGGCGTTGAAAGCGCAGCAGTTGGGACTGAATACCTGCTGGGTCGCTCTGACCTACCGGAAAACCCCGGGAGCATTTCAAATCGCCGCCGGAGAAAAGCTGGCGGCGGTGATCGCATTTGGCTACGGTACAAATCAGGGTGTTCCCCATAACAGCAAAGCCATCAGCGAAGTCAGCAACGTCAGCGAAAGCACCCCGGATTGGTTTCGTTCCGGCGTGGAAGCGGCATTGCTGGCGCCAACTGCAATGAATCAGCAGAAGTTTGTATTCACCTATGCGGACGAGAAAGTGTCTGCCAAAGCCGGAATGGG
>JBJDYI010000200.1:0-1827 GCA_051867165.1 Faecousia sp.
AGCAGCTCATGGCTGGCGGCGGTGTGGTGGTCATCGGCACTACGCTGATCCCTCTTCTGTCCGGTTTGTTCTAATCCAGCAAGCCCAGCTTAACCGAAAGGTGGTGAAATATTGGGCAGTATCTTAGAAAAAATCACAGAAGCCATCAAGGAAATGCTCATCGGCATGATCGAAAGCAACCTGACCAATATGTTCACCGATGTCAATGAGAAGGTCGGTACGATTGCCGGAGAGGTCGGAAGAACCCCTTCTACATGGAACGGCAGCATCTATTCGATGATCCGGGGACTATCCGAAAGCGTGATAGTCCCCATCGCCGGTATCATTATCACCTTCGTTTTGTGTTACGAGCTGATCTCCATGATCACGGAGAAAAACAATATGCACGACATGGACACTTGGATGTTCTTCAAGTGGTTCTTCAAGGCGGCTGTTGCAATCTACCTCGTGACCAATACCTTTGACATCGTGATGGCAGTATTCGACATCGGACAGTCCGTGGTTGCGGGCGCAGCCGGAGTCATTCACGGCACCACAAACATTGACATTGCCTCAACGCTGGACACCATGCGAACGAGTATGGAAGCAATGGGTGTTGGTGAGCTGCTCGGCCTTGCTATTGAAACGCTGGTCATCAGCCTGTGCCTCAAAATCATGTCCATCCTGATCACAGTCATCCTGTACGGACGAATGATCGAGATTTACTGCACCGTCAGTATTGCGCCTATCCCTATTGCTACGATGAGCAACCGCGAGTGGGGCAGCATCGGAACGAATTATCTCAAGGGTCTTTTCGCCCTGGCATTCCAAGGCTTCCTCATCATGATCTGCGTCGGCATCTATGCCGTTCTCATCAACAACATGATCATCGCGGCCAACATTCACTCGGCTCTGTTCTCGGTGGCTGCATACACAGTTATCCTGTGCTTCTCGCTGTTCAAAACCGGCAGCCTCTCGAAGTCGTTGTTCAACGCGCATTAAGGAGGTCGGCGGGATGAAAAAGTACAGCATCATCTATGCCGATCCCCCTTGGGCGTATCGGACCTATTCAAAGAAAGGACAGGGACGGTCAGCGGAAAGCCATTACCCGACGATGAACATTGAGGACATCAAGGCTTTACCTGTTGGTGAGCTTGCCGCCAAAGACTGCGCTCTGTTTCTGTGGATCACATTCCCATGTCTCTATGAAGCTCTCGAAGTGCTTGAGGCATGGGGATTTTCATATAAAACCGTCGCTTTCGTATGGGTGAAGCAGAACCGGAAAAACGACGATCTCTTCACCGGCATGGGCTACTGGACCCGCGCAAATGCTGAAATCTGCATTCTCGCCACAAAAGGACATCCGAGGCGGGTAAACGCCGGTGTCCGTCAGGTCATTCTCAGCCATGTGGAGGAACACAGCAAAAAGCCGGATGAAGCCCGTGACCGCATTGTTCAGCTCATGGGCGATCTCCCGCGCATTGAGCTTTTCGCCAGACAGTCCCCGGAGGGCTGGGATGTATGGGGAAACGAAGTGGAAAGCGATGTAACTCTCGGAAAGGAGGTTTCAGAAAATGGCATTCGTACCGGTCCCGAAGGACCTTAACCGTGTGAAAACCAAAGTCATGTTCAACCTGACCAAGCGGCAGATCATCTGTTTTGCGCTGGCTGCTGCGGTTGGTGTTCCCATGTACTTTCTCACCAAGCCCAGCCTCGGCATCTCCACGGCGGCAATGCTGATGGTCGTGATGATGCTCCCGTTCATCTTCTTTGCTCTCTATGAGAAGGACGGTCAACCGGCTGAAAAAATCCTCGGTCATGTGATCAAGTCCATGTTTCTGAGGGACA
>JBJDYI010000201.1:0-1826 GCA_051867165.1 Faecousia sp.
TTGTGATATTTTATTTTTGAAAGGTGGGATATTTTGTGGAGCAGATTGGAAAGCGGCTGCGGGCCTTGCGTGAGGGCGTCCGGTTGACGCAGGTGAACATGGCGGAGATTTTGGGCGTCCAGCAATCCCGTATCAACCGATACGAAACAGGCCAGTCCACCCCGGCCCCAGAAATCTTCATCAAGTACGCTGATTACTTCGATGTGTCGATGGATTATCTCTATTGCCGCACCGATGACCCCAGGGGCAAGCTGTACGACTACCAGCCCCAGGCGCTCAAAGAGAAAACGGCGCAAAACCGGGAAATGCGGGAGTTTATCGAAATGTGCTTCGACCCGCAGGCCCCCGTCAACAAGCGCCTGAAAGATGCGTTATTCCGTATCATGGAGGAGGCGAAAGAAGAATGAAAGCGGTGATCTATGCCCGGTATTCCAGCGACAACCAGCGGGAGGAAAGTATTGAGGGACAGCTTCGGGAATGTACGGCCTACTGCAAGAAGAACGATATAACCATTTTACGCACCTATATTGACCGGGCCATGTCCGCCAAGACAGACCACCGCCCAGACTTCCAGCGCATGATTAAGGACAGCGCAAAAGGGTTGTTTGATGTTATCATCGTATGGAAGTTAGACCGTTTCGCCCGGAACAGATATGACAGCGCCCATTACAAGGCCCAGCTTCGCAAGTACGGCGTCAAGGTGCTGTCCGCCACAGAGAATATTTCAGACGGCCCGGAGGGTATTATTCTGGAATCCATGCTGGAGGGTATGGCGGAATATTACTCCGCCGAGCTGTCCGAAAAGGTCATCCGGGGCCACACGGAAAACGCTCTGAAATGCAAATACAACGGCGGCACTCTCACCTATGGTTTTACCATTGACAAGGATAAATGCTACCAGATAGACCCCCGTACTGCACCTGTTGTGTTGGAGGCATTTACCCGGTATGACAAGGGGGCCACGATGAAAGACATCATGGACTATCTGATGGAGAACGGTGTTACCACAGTGCGGGGCCGGAAAATTGACCTCAACTTTATTGCCCGTATGCTGAAAAACAGAAAGTATATTGGGGAATACAGCTACCGCAATATTGTGACCCCGGGCGGTATTCCTGCCATCGTTCCCCAAGACCTCTTTGACAGGGTGCAGAAAAGGCTTGAAGCCAACAAAAAAGCCCCTGCCCGTCACAAGGCCGAGGACGATTATCTATTGACTACAAAGTTGTTCTGCGGCACCTGCGGGGCTATGATGGTGGGCGAGAGCGGCACAAGCGCCAGTAAGGGCCGGAAGTACCACTATTACCGCTGCGTGAACACCAAGAAGCAAAAAAACTGCAACGCCAAGCACAAGAGCATCCGCAAACTGCCGATTGAAAACGCCGTTGTCAATGCTGTCATGGCGAAAGTGATGGATGATAATTTTGTGGAATACATAGCCGATACGGTTATGGAGATTCAGACCAGAGAGAGCAGCGTACTCCCCGCCCTTCGCAAGCAGATGGAGGAAACAGAGCGAGGCATTACCAATATGCTGAACGCTATCCAGATGGGGATTATCAACGCATCCACCAAGCAGCGGCTTGACGAGTTGGAGGAGCGGAAAAAGGACATTGAGTTGCAGATTATCCAGGAGGAAATGAAGCGGCCCAAGCTGACCCGTGAGGATGTGGTATATTGGATTTGCCGTTTCCGTAGCCTGGATGTGTCCAAGCTGGAAGAACGCCGGAGGCTGATTGACAGCTTTGTAAATTCTGTGACCGTCTTTGACGATTATCTCTTGATTACCTTCAACTACAAAGAGGGTGAGACAAGGCTTGATTTTG
>JBJDYI010000202.1:0-1817 GCA_051867165.1 Faecousia sp.
GTAAAGGGAGGACAATCACATGAAAATAATCAATATTGGAATTCTTGCCCATGTAGACGCTGGAAAGACGACCTTGACGGAGAGCCTGCTATATGCCAGCGGAGCCATTTCAGAACCGGGGAGCGTCGAAAAAGGGACAACGAGGACGGACACCATGTTTTTGGAGCGGCAGCGTGGGATTACCATTCAAGCGGCAGTCACTTCCTTCCAGTGGCACAGATGTAAAGTTAACATTGTGGATACGCCCGGCCACATGGATTTTTTGGCGGAGGTGTACCGCTCTTTGGCTGTTTTAGATGGGGCCATCTTGGTGATCTCCGCTAAAGATGGCGTGCAGGCCCAGACCCGTATTCTGTTCCATGCCCTGCGGAAAATGAACATTCCCACCGTTATCTTTATCAACAAGATCGACCAGGCTGGCGTTGATTTGCAGAGCGTGGTTCAGTCTGTTCGGGATAAGCTCTCCGCCGATATTATCATCAAGCAGACGGTGTCGCTGTCCCCGGAAATAGTCCTGGAGGAAAATACCGACATAGAAGCATGGGATGCGGTCATCGAAAATAACGATGAATTATTGGAAAAGTATATCGCAGGAGAACCAATCAGCCGGGAAAAACTTGCGCGGGAGGAACAGCAGCGGGTTCAAGACGCCTCCCTGTTCCCAGTCTATCATGGCAGCGCCAAAAATGGCCTTGGCATTCAACCGTTGATGGATGCGGTGACAGGGCTGTTCCAACCGATTGGGGAACAGGGGGGCGCCGCCCTATGCGGCAGCGTTTTCAAGGTTGAGTACACCGATTGCGGCCAGCGGCGTGTCTATCTACGGTTATACAGCGGAACGCTGCGCCTGCGGGATACGGTGGCCCTGGCCGGGAGAGAAAAGCTGAAAATCACAGAGATGCGTATTCCATCCAAAGGGGAAATTGTTCGGACAGACACCGCTTATCAGGGTGAAATTGTTATCCTTCCCAGCGACAGCGTGAGGTTAAACGATGTATTAGGGGACCAAACCCGGCTCCCTCGTAAAAGGTGGCGCGAGGACCCCCTCCCCATGCTGCGGACGACGATTGCGCCGAAAACGGCAGCGCAAAGAGAACGGCTGCTGGACGCTCTTACGCAACTTGCGGATACTGACCCGCTTTTGCGCTGCGAAGTGGATTCCATCACCCATGAGATCATTCTTTCTTTTTTGGGCCGGGTGCAGTTGGAGGTTGTTTCCGCTTTGCTGTCGGAAAAATACAAGCTTGAAACAGTGGTAAAGGAACCCACCGTCATTTATATGGAGCGGCCGCTCAAAGCAGCCAGCCACACCATCCATATCGAGGTGCCGCCCAACCCGTTTTGGGCATCCATAGGACTGTCTGTTACACCACTCTCGCTTGGCTCCGGTGTACAATACGAGAGCCGGGTTTCGCTGGGATACTTGAACCAGAGTTTTCAAAACGCTGTCAGGGATGGTATCCGTTACGGGCTGGAGCAGGGCTTGTTCGGCTGGAACGTAACGGACTGTAAGATTTGCTTTGAATACGGGCTTTATTACAGTCCGGTCAGCACGCCGGCGGACTTCCGCTCATTGGCCCCGATTGTATTGGAACAGGCATTGAAGGAATCGGGGACGCAGCTGCTGGAACCTTATCTCTCCTTCATCCTCTATGCGCCCCAGGAATACCTTTCCAGGGCTTATCATGATGCACCGAAATACTGTGCCACCATCGAAACGGCCCAGGTAAAAAAGGATGAAGTTGTCTTTACTGGCGAGATTCCCGCCCGCTGTATACAGGCATACCGTACTGATCTGGCCTTTTACACCAACGGGC
>JBJDYI010000203.1:0-1802 GCA_051867165.1 Faecousia sp.
GCTGCTGCAGCAGTTCCAAAATCCGATCCATGTCCAGCTCTCCTGACTGGCTCAACTTTTTCAGCTGCTGGGACTGGGAAAGCGAGGGCGTGCAATCCTCGCTTTCCATCGTCTCCAACAAATCCCGCTGCTGGGATTCCGTCAGATAGGAAAGCTCTACAGCGGGGGTCAGAGCAATTTTCTTTTCATCCACCATCTGCAAAATCTCAGGGATGAGATATGTCAGCCGGATGTAACGCTGGATCTGCCGACCACTTTCGTCATCGGAAAGAAAATCTCTGGACTTGTGGCCAACTTGTCCACAAGTTTTTCCCTGATGATTCATCGCCTCCATTTTCATCTTGTACGCAAAGGCTTTCTCGCTGGGCAGCAGGTGCTCCCGGTGGAGGTTACTGTCCACCAGTGCGATGATGGCGGCATCCCGATCCATGGAATAGATTAAGGCAGGAACCGTTTCGATTCCTGCCTTTTGGCACGCCCGGAGCCTCCGATGACCGGAGATCACCTCGTATTCCTCTGTATCGGTTTTCCGAACCACAATGGGCGTCAACAGCCCTTGGGTCAGGACGCTGAAAACCAGCTGGTCCATTTCGTCATCATCCTTCACCTGAAAGGGATGGTTTTCAAATGGATGCAGCTTTTCAATGGGTAAATACTCTGCGCGGGGTGGTGTGTTTGTCTGCAAGCTGTGTCCTCCTGTAATCCCGGTGCGTCAACGCACACCGAATAACTTCTTGTCGTGTCATGTGCTCTGTTCTTTTTATTCCCCCCTTGTTTACAAAAGAAAAAAGAAAAATCATTGCAAGTTTTCAAGTAAAATCACCTCTTTTGAAAATTGGCTGGACAGAAAATGATATTTTCCTGTCAACGGGACAAATCGAAGCCGTTTACGCCCAGCCTTCCGGGAGTGCCAGCTGTTCTTCGATCAGCGGGAAGGATTCCTCTTTGACACGCCGCCAGGAGCGTTGCTGCCCGTAGATTTCAAAACGGTGCTGAGCACCCTTCTCCCAGCCGGTGACGGAATCGTTCATGATACTGCCGATCTCCCGCAGCTCCTGTTGCTTTGGCTCAGACAAACCGTTGCCCAGTGCCTCCCGGTAGAGCATGAGGGAACAGACATAGTCCCCCTTGTAGCTGTCCAGGAATTTCTGAATCAGTCCGGCCTTGCTGTCCTCCGGCATAAATTCCCGCTGTGCAGTCCGGGCGATTTCTTCCAGCTCCGGAGGCAGAACCAGACTGTAGCTTCCGCTCTGGTAGATGGTCATGGCCTCAGCCCAGACCTGCTGGATGTACGCCCGGGAAGCTGCTTCGTCTGCCAGAATGTGGGTTTCCGCCTTCTGCGCGTTGACCAGCACCGGGAGAAAACGGCGGTTGCCGCTTCTGTCCAGCGGCAGAAAGTCCATGGTATTGGAGGTGCCGGCAAACACGCACTGCCGGGGCCGGTCCTTCGGGTATTTCTCATAGGGAACCTTATAGGTGTCCTTCTGGCGGCTCAGGAAGGATTTGATTTCCTCAATGCTCTTGGCGTTTGCGGTTGCCAGCATCTCTGCCATCTCAATAATCCAGTGTCCGTAGAGCATCCGGTACAGGTTGTCATCCGACAGCTTTTTGATGTCATCCGAAAACCAGCTGTCATTCATGGCCAGCAGGCGGATGAATGTAGACTTGCCTGCACCCTGCCCGCCCACCAGACACAGCATGGTATCGAATTTGCTGCCCGGATGGAAAACCCGTTGAATCGCGCCCAGCAGAAAGATTTTGAAGGCTTCCGTTGTGTACGGGGTTTTCTCTACGCCCAGAAA
>JBJDYI010000204.1:0-6727 GCA_051867165.1 Faecousia sp.
GCCTCGTTGGCCTCGGTCTCGATCATGACCACCTTCTCGAAGGTGGAGGAGATGCACACGAAGCACTCACAGGCTTCCCGCTCGTCGGCGGAGGGGTTGACGATATACTGGCCGTTCAGGTAAGCCACGTTGGTGGTGGCCACAGGTCCGTTCCAGGGCACATCGGAAGAAGCGATGGCGATGGAGGCGCCCAGGGAAGCCACGATTTCCACGGGGTTCTCAAAGTCGGTGGCCAGAACGGTGCAGGTCACGACGGTGTCGTTGCGCAGCTCCTCGTCAAAGAGGGGGCGCATGGGACGGTCGATGATGCGGCTGTTCAGGATGCCCCGCTCGGAGGGCTTGCCCTCACGACGGTTGAAGGAGCCGGGGATGCGGCCCACGGAGTACATTCTTTCCTCAAACTCGATGGTCAGGGGGAAGTAGTCGATGCCGGCCTTGGGGATGGGATTGCAGGTGCAGGTGACCAGAACAACGGTATCGCCGTAGCGGCAGATGCACTCGGCGTTGGCCAGTTCGGCCACCTTACCGGTTTCCACGGTAAAGGCGCGGCCGCCGATTTCCATTTCGTAAACATGATGGTTGGGGTACTGCTTGCGCTTAATCATTGGATAAACCTCCTGTAAAAATTTGATTTTGTTCGGGAGGTTTAGCACTTGAAACGAGTGTCGAAGCTTCGACAGTCCTTTCAACTGCTAAAGGATCTCCCGGCGTTGGATAGTAAATTGCGGGGTTTTCGGAAAAGGCGTAAGAAAAAGGGACGACTTTCGTCGCCCCTTTCGATATCTTACTTACGGATACCCAGCTTGGCGATCAGAGCACGGTAACGGTTGATGTCCTTCTTTGCCAGATAGTCCAGCATCTTGCGGCGCTTACCAACCATCATCAGCAGGCCACGACGGGAGTGGTTGTCGTGCTTGTGCACACGCAGGTGATCGGTCAGCTCGTTGATGCGGGCAGTCAGGATGGCAACCTGAACCTCGGGGGAACCGGTATCGCCTTCGTGAGTTGCGTTCTCCAGGATAACCTGGGTCTTCTTTTCCTTCTGAATCATAGGAAAAATCCACCTTTCAAAAAATTTCCCAATAGCCAAGTAGAGGGCGGGTGGTGTACTGTCATACAGCTTTCTCCCACAACTGAGCTACGGGTATCAAAATATGTCCGGCTCAAAGCCGGCCTTTTGATGATAACATAAGTATTCCCAAAAGTAAAGGATTATTTTCACATTTTCACACAAAAAAGCTGCCCTCATCCGAATCCCTGACAAAAATGTTCCATTCTGCCGAATGGAACATTTTAGCTTGCATGGTTATTACGCCTCTTTGCCAAAGACCTTTTGGAGTCCGTCCCGGACATGGATGGGGTCCTCTCCGGTGATGGCCCGTTTCAGATTGCCCCAGTGCAGCGCAAAGACAATCCCGCTGGCCACGGCTGTGGACAGAAAAATCGGAATACTCCCGGACCGGAGATAACTGTAAAACGGAAACAGCACCGTGGCGGTGACCGCCAGGTAGACGCCGTAGTTCAGCACAACAGCCACTGCAATCCCGATGGTCAGCAGCACAGCAAACTGCACCGGGTCATGGGCCAGCACAAGGCCCCCAAAGGCGGCCAGGCCCTTACCGCCCTGAAACCGCAGAAAGACAGGAAAGGCATGGCCCAGGATGGTGCCGATGCAGGCAATGATGCCGGCCACCGCCAGATTGGGAAACACCAGCCTTGCCAGCTTATAGGAGAAAAACGATTTAAAAATGTCAAACACCAGCACAAAGTAACCGGCCTTCCGGCCCAGCACCAGGAAGGTATTGGTAGCGCCCAGATTGCCGGTACCCTCTTCCTTTAAGTTCACATCTTTTCGTTTTGCCACCAGCCCCGCCGGACTGATGCAGCCGATCAAATAGCCCAGAATCAGGCTCAAAACACTCTGCACTTACAAATCCATCCTCTCGTTTTCATTTTTCTTATTATAATCGCTTTGGGCTGATTTTCAACCAAAGATTCCAAAAAACGGGACGCAGAGTTTCTGTGTCCCGGTGTGTATGTTACAGCGGCGACTGCTTGATCTTGCTGAACCGCCGGGGGAACTGCTTGGGGGTGGGGGCAACTTTGCGCAGGATGATGACGGCATGGTTGGTGCCGTCGATGGGGAACTCCCGGATTTCCTCCAGCTTCAGCCCCAGCTTCTTCATGGCGTTGGCGCACTCTGCCAGCTCTTCTTTCGCGGCGGTGCCCTTCATAGCCAGCACCGCGCCGCCGACTTTGACGTAGGGGGCAGTCAATTCCAGCAGGATGTTCAGCCGGGCCACGGCACGGGAGGTGGCAAAGTCATAGCTTTCCCGCCGGGTGGCTACCGCTTCCTCCGCCCGGGCCGTGACACATTCGGCTTCGATGCCCAGCTGGGGCAGGATGGTTTCCAGCCACTTCATCCGCTTGCCCAGAGAGTCCAGCAGAGTGACCCTGGCACCGCTGGCAATGGCAAGGGGCACTCCGGGGAATCCGGCGCCGCAGCCCACATCAATGAGGGTCTTGCCCGCCAGGTCGGCGGAGGCCATCACCGTCAGGCTGTCCAGCAGGTGCAGGTTGGCCACGCCCCTGTCATCGGTGATGCCCGTCAGATTCATCACCTCGTTCTGCTTCACCATGGCCGCGCCAAAGGCACAGAGGGTATCGCAGGTATTGTCGCTCAGGTCCAGACCCAGCAGGGGCAGACCTGCTTGCAGTGTCTTTTTCATTTCATGCTCCTTATCTGCGGATGTCACTGATGTCCACCTGGGTTTTGTCGTAGGGATCAAAATGGCTTTCCTCCACGGTGATGGAAGGCAGCACCACTTCCTGAATGTGCCAATTCACCAGCAGATCGCACACCTGGGCATAGGAGGCAATGCCGGCGGTCTCACCGCTGGTCCGCAGATAGGTATCGTTGGCCGTGTTGGCAACCTGGGTGGCTGCCTTGTCCTGATTCTGGTGGAAGAAGTTATTGTAATCGTTCAGATCCTTCTGCAGCGCGGAATCAATTCCTTCCTTGATTTCAGCGGCATACTGGGCGCCTTCCACGGTCTTGATGCCGGCCAGCGCCTGATAGCAGTACCGGAACGCCATAAAATAGGCGGAGTATTCAAATTCCACATCCGGGTGGACAGAGCAGGCCAGAAACGCCGCGAAGTTGGCATCCCGTTCGGAGGCAATGCACATCCGGTGGGCCATTTCATGACACATGGTAAAGGGCAGCAGCACATCGGGAATCTGGGGATTCACGGCAGCTTCGCCCGTCAGTCCGAAGGTCACGCCGGTGATGCCCATGGATGTGTACAGATCCGCCCAGCCCAGCTTCTTCACCGGCAGGGTGGAGCCGGCAAAAATCGGGTAGGACCGGTCATAGACCAGCCGCTGGAAGCCCATACCGGCCCGGTCCGACAGCTCTTCAAAACCGGGGTACACCAGATTGCCGCTGCCATCCCGGTCCACCTTCCGGGCCAGGGCATTGGCACGGTCCCGGTAATACTCCGTGGCTTCGGCCAGCTCCTCAATCGTATATTGGGCGGTCTCCATGCGGATGTCTTCCGACAGAGGGCCTGCATAATAATTCAGGCCCCAGAACATGGTATGCAGCAGATAGATGAGAGAAAAGGCAGAGAGCACCCAGCCGCCCCAGGCAATCAGGCTCTTTTTGGTTGCCAGCACCGCCACCAGGCTTGCCAGGATCACCACTGCCAGCGCAATTGCCAGCAGCTGCCACAGCAGAAAGTCCACAGACCCGGACCACTGGGCCAGATACCCTTGCAGGGTACGAATGACGTAAGGGTAGACCATGTCCACCAGGGTGGCAAATCGCTCACCGAACTGCATCAGCACCCAGGTGATGGTGCCGATGATGGCGGCAGTCAGATATCCAAACCAGTATTTCAAAGGAAACGCCTCCTTGTAAACTCCATAAAAGGTTATAACCTGTCATAGTATAACACAGTTTCTCTCAAATGTCTGCCCCCCAATTTTTAAATTTTTCTCGTCTGCGGTGATCGTCCGGGAAAGAATAACAGATGACCGGCCGAACTTTGTAAAAAAAGTGTAAATGCACGCCCGAAAAGCTGCGGTTTGTAGGGTCTGTGAATTGACCGCGCATCTTTTTTCTGCTATGATATATTTATAGTATAAGATCACTGCGGTGTGTCTGAAAAGGAGGCAAGAATATGGATATCGTTTTTCTCATCTGGGTGGGCCTGATGGTGGTGTTTCTCATTGTGGAAGCCGCCTGTCCCATTCATCTGGTATCCGTCTGGTTTGCGGTGGGTGCCGTTGGCGCGGCAGTGGCCTGCTGGCTGAACGCAGCACTGTGGATACAGATTGCCATCTTTGTGGTGATTTCCGCAGGGCTTCTGATTCTGCTGTGGCCCCTGACCAAGAAATATCTGAATCCCGGCCATACGGCCACCAATGTGGATTCCATTCCCGGTTCCGAAGCCTATGTCACCGCCTCCATTGACAACGTCCATGCCCAGGGTCAGGTGAAGCTGAACGGCATGGAATGGACCGCCCGCAGCACCTCCGGCGCCCCCATCCCGGAAGGAACCCTGGTCAAGGTGGATAAAGTGGAAGGCGTCAAGGTCTTTGTCTCCCCGGTGAAAGAAGCCGTAACCGTATAATCCATTGTCATCCCGGGCAGGCCCGGCGACATAAAAATTCAGGAGGTATCTTTTATGGGATTTTTCATTCTCGTGCTCATCATCATTCTGTTCGTTCTCGTCATTACAAACATCGCCGTGGTTCAGCAGTCCCGGGCCTATGTCATTGAGCGTCTGGGCGCTTTCCATACCGTCTGGGGTGTGGGCCTGCACTTCAAGGTGCCCTTCCTGGATCGGGTGGCCCGCCGGGTCAGCCTGAAGGAGCAGGTGCTGGACTATCCCCCCCAGCCCGTCATCACCAAGGACAATGTCACCATGCAGATCGATACGGTTGTTTATTTCCAGATCACGGACCCCAAGCTCTATACCTACGGCGTGGAGCAGCCCATGATGGCCATGGAGACCCTGACCGCCACCACCCTGCGTAACATCATCGGTGACCTGGAGCTGGACCAGACCCTGACCAGCCGCGACGTGGTCAACACCAAGATGCGGGCCATTCTGGATGAGGCAACCGACCCCTGGGGCATCAAGGTCAACCGGGTGGAGCTGAAGAACATCCTGCCCCCCGCCGACATCCAGAACTCCATGGAAAAGCAGATGAAGGCAGAGCGTGACCGTCGTCAGGCCATCCTGCAGGCAGAAGGCTCCAAGAAATCTGCCATTTTGCTGGCAGAAGGTGAGCGGGAATCCGCCATTCTGCGGGCAGATGCCGAAAAGCAGGCCGCCATTCTCCGGGCGGAAGCCGAGCGGCAGTCCGCCATCCTGAAGGCGGAAGGTGAAGCCGAAGCCATCCGTAAGGTCCAGCAGGCCATGGCCGACAGTCTGGCCATGCTGAACGACAAGGCCCCCAACGACGCCGTGCTGAAGCTGAAGGCCATCGAAGCCATGCAGCGCGTGGCCGACGGCAAGGCCACCAAGATCATCATCCCCAGCGAGATGCAGGGTCTGGTGGGTCTTGCCAGCGGCATCGTCGAAGGCGTGAAGGAATAAGCCGCGCAAGCGCAGAACCGGTGCGTCCTGGTCACCCTCCGTCCGCCGGTGTGAAAAAGGAATGAAGGCTCCTCCGAGCGGGGGAGCCTTTTTTCAGGGGATTTTTCTGTCCAGCCAGAGGTAAACCCTCCCGGCCAGGGCAGAGACAGGAATCCACGCCAGGCAAAAGGCGGGACAAATCTGGCCCAGCCAATTGCCCCAGGCATTCCGGTAATCCCACACGGCGTAATCCCGGTTGGCCACCAGCCCCGTCCCCAGCTCTACGGTGGTGATGATCCCGGCTCCAGCCAGAATCCGGGCAAGCCAGGGCAGCTTCGGCTCCACCTCTTCCAGATGTCCCACCAGAAGCAGGCACAGTCCCCCCGCCAGAAACATACTGCGGTGACTTCTGCCCCGCCACAATAGCTCCAGACCCACATAGCCGCTTCCTCCGGCCAGAAAAATCAAGGCTTTTTTCAAAATCATATTGACATTCCTCCCATAACATAAACAGGATTCCAAAAATTTATTTAAAAAATCCGTAGATTTCTCTTGACAAATTGATATTTCATGGATATAATAACGAAGCTGATTTCGGAAATCCGGAATCATTTGACCAAATGGCGGCATAACTCAGTTGGTAGAGTAGCCGGTTCATACCCGGTATGTCATCTGTTCGAATCAGATTGCCGCTACCAGGCCCGTTGGTCAAGCGGTTAAGACACCGCCCTTTCACGGCGGTAACATGGGTTCGATTCCCGTACGGGTCACCATGAAAAAGAGTCCCTCACATTTAGGTGAGGGACTTTTTTCGTACCTGATGTGGAGGGAATCGAACCTATCAGATGCAAGTGCCCGGTGGGCACTTGCCACCCGACGGCTGGAGGTTGGGTGCTCCTTAATTTTATCGATTCCCGTACGGGTCACCACAAAAGAAACGCTCCGGTATTCGGGCATTGTTCGTAAGACAGTAATACAGGCAAAAGGCATTGCTTTCGTCAGCTACAATGCGGCACGAGAGGTGCAGCCCCCTGTAAAAAACGCCCCGGACATTCAGGTGTCCGGGGCATTCAGTCTCGCAGAACGCACATACGGGGGTAACCCGTATAGAAGTGCGCCCTTAGTATAATTACTAAGGG
>JBJDYI010000205.1:0-6706 GCA_051867165.1 Faecousia sp.
CCTTGCAGGAGGATGGGCGCTGGGCACCCAAGAGCAGGCTGGTGTACAATCTCGACGCAAACGGCAACCGTATCCCTGCCAGGCAGAAGGGACGCTGGAGAACGCACAAGGAAAACACCGTGAATTGGGATGACTGTGGCAATGCGGAAATCTGGCGCGCGGCGGCTGCTGATGCCATCAATGAAGCGCTGCGGGAAGCAGGCTTTACAAAGGGCTTTGTCGATCACAGAAGCTATGCCCGACAGGGCAAGGAGCACATTCCCATGATTCACGAAGGACCGGAAGCGCGCGCTATGGAGCAGCGCGGCATACCGACAGAGGTGAGTAAGCGGAATCATGAAATCCGTGCGCAGAACAAGCAGCTTGAGCAGATGGAGGCACGGCTAACGCGGCTGAATGCCTGGGCGCAGTATGAGAAGAAGATGGACGAGGCGCTGATTGCCCAGGGCGAGGATGTCTCTAATCTGTATCTGCGCTATGTACTGGCCTCCCGGATTTTTGAATCCACCGTACCGCCCAACCGGAAGGATCGCCGTCTGGAGGACGCGACCGGCTTGATGGTCATCATGAGTGATTACAACATCACCGACGCGGCGTCCTATGCCGAGGCAGTCAAACAGGCCAATGCTAAATTCTATGACCTTCGCAGCAGACGTAAGGAAAACGTAGACTTGTCCAGCGCGATAGGCGCACGCATACACGCTTATGAGGACAGGAAGAAGTACCTGCGATACTACAATACTTGGAGCAAACTCTCCGGCAGCAAGGCCAGCGCCTATGAGCGGGAGCATGAGTTCGAACTGCACAAGTACCGGCAAGCGGATGAAGCGCTGAACCGCTGGGAAGTTGACGGAGAACGAATCGACTACAAGGGCTGGCAGATGGCGATGAAGCATCTCAATAAGGAGCGGTTTGCGCTTGACTACGAGCTGCGCGGGCAGAAGGAGAATATCCGCAAGCTGGAGATCGTCAAGAGGGAGTTCATACGGGAGAGAAACAGAACACAGCCAGAAAGGATCAAAAGATAAGCTAGAGACGTAAGCCCTATGCCTTTCATGTTCATGAAGCATGACCTAGGACGCCTTCTCATTTCGGGACGCAAGCCAAATCGAAGAATAGCGCAGTCATTCTTCAGATGAAGAGTCTGTTCTACATTATGGAGGGAAAATACGTCCTCTGTCTTTTGAGTGTTTTCAAACAGAAGAACAGATTCTGTCCCTTCCAGATTTCTCATGTATGATTTGCAAATATACTGTTGATACTTTAGGTCGATTGCGATGCCTTCTTCTCCGAGTATGGGGCTGATTTCCTTCACTGTTGTTTCTGCAACCATAATTAGAAGTCTTGTGTGCTCTATTATCCCTCTTTCTATAATTCTCCAAGTTCCCGTGAAGAACCATATTATTACCCCCCTTCCGAAATAACGTCGACAGCATTGACGCTTACAAGAACCCCCTCGAATCCCGGGCAGGATGCTGTTCGCAGCATGTCCGCCGAGATTTGAGGGGCTAAAGGATTTGGTGAATTCGGCAGAGAGCAAACCTGCCACTCCGGTTCACGAAGGGGTATCAGACATGGTCACAACTCTGCACGCCCGGTTGCGCGAGAGTGTAGGCTGTGCCATCAGCGATTCTGCGAAAGCGGAGTCCAAGTGATGATGAATTCAGAATTGCCCAGCTTTATCTGCTCTCCATTGTTCAGAATGGCGTCATCGCCGATTTTGACTTTACCGATAAAAGTACCGTTGCGGCTGATGTCCTTGGCATGCATCACGCCATCAATATATGTCAGGCGAAGATGGATGCCGGATATGCTGGTATCCGCACAATCCAAGAGCAGATTGGCCCGCATAGGATCACGGCCGACGATCAGTGTGTTCCGCATGTCAGCCTGGTATTGGACGCCGGAGCGGCTCAGCGTGAACACAACATGCGCAAGGGGCTTGGATAACGGATGCCGTTCCGGCTTTTTCTCCTGAACCGGCACTTCGTTCTGAACCGGCGCTTCGTCCTGAACCGGCACTTCATCCTGAACCGGTGCTTCGTCTTGATTAGGATCGACATCAGGGTTAGGAGGACGCTTCATCATCTTAACCACGAGGATGAGCAAAATGAGCACCATCACGACAGCTACGCCAATAATCGGAAGAGGCAGCTTGGAAATCAGCTCACCAATCGGCTGCTCAGTATTCTCAGGCGTTGGTGAAAGCGTTGGCGCGGGCGTGGACGTGGGTACAGGCGTGGACGTGGGCTCTGGGGTCGGCGTGGATGTAGGCGTAGGAGTGAGCGTAGATGTAGGCGCAGGAGTAGACTTGGAATCCTGAATGACAGAAAGGATTTCAGCGTATTCGGCCATTTGTTCCGCTGTCAACTCTATCTTCGCGGTCATAGAATAGCCATTGTCTGTAAACGAGAGGGTCAATTCTTTGCCGGAGAGGTCTTCCTGTGCCGGATTGCAGGAGATGACGCAGAAGCGGCGCTCATTATCTCGAACCTGAGCAACTGCATCCTGAATTTGGGACTCTTTGACATTCTCCTTGAAAGAGGTCGCCACACCGCCACAACTCAAGCGCGCTAGAGATTCAAACCGATTGATCAGCGCAGACTGTGGACTGTCGTCCTGGAATGTATAAGTATAGACAGTGATCGGCGAGCTCTTGATGAGATCCTGCAGCTCAGTCACCGTCATCCCGTTCTCGTCCTTATTCTCTCCGTTGGAAATCAGGACGAGGCAGGCACGGCTCTTCACCTGATCATATTGATTCAGGTACTGAATTGCTGTCGCAGCAGTAGCATTCAGCGCAGTTTCCTGCGTGTTGCGCTTCAGCAGATCGGTCTCGACCAGCAGCTTCAGATTGACAGGGTCATTCGTGAGCGAAATCTGATCAGCGCCAAAACCGGTCACAAGAATGCCGGCATTATCCCCGGGTTCCATCAGGTCGATCAGATTGCTGACCAGCGTTTTTAGCTTTGTGGTTGCGCCAATCGTTGACCTGTCGGAGAGAAACAGCCATGTCGTTCTGTATGAGGAGTTGTTTAGTGAATCGATTGAGCTGACCGAAACAGGATGACCATCAAGGGTTAGTGTGAGCCGGGAAGACGTGAGCTCCCTTGCTGGCGGCACATAGACGATCAAATCCATCTGTCCGTCTTTCTCAAATATAACCTTCTGAATGGAAAAGGATGGATTTCCTTCAGCAGCAAATGCCTGGAAAGATACAGCGCAGAGCATCATGGATATGCACAGGAGGAGAAGTCGCAGATGCTTCATGGTATTACCTCGCTTATTTCAGAATGAAAATGAACTCTTCAAATCCGATGACAATCCTGTCCCCAGGGTTAAGTTGAACCGCCACGAAGGGCTGAAGCGGCTTACTGTTGACCCGGGTCCCGTTATGCGACCTCAGATCGACAAGATACCACATGCCGTTTTCGTCAAAAATCTCACAGTGCTTTCTGCTGGTCAAGCGATCGGTATCGACGATTTTCAGCGTGCCCTCCCTGCCAATCGACGTTCTTTTGTTGGAAAGGGGAAAGCATTTCCCCTTCATCGGGCCTTCTCTGCACTGCAACTGTGCACAGACATGCGGAGATGGCGCCGCAGCAGCATCGAGCACATTGTGCAGCTCCTGCCACAAAGCATTAACGCTTTGGTAACGCTTTTCATGATTCAACTCCATGCCTTTGAGGATGACTGCGTCGAGGCTACTGCTGACAGATGGATTGAGCGAGCTGGCGGCGCGCAATGGGACGATGTGTCTGGCAGATGAGGGAGGCGGAACACAGCCTGTGACCATGGTGTAATAGGTAGCTGCCAACGCATACACATCGATAAAGGGGCCTTGCTGGCTATAGGGAAGAACCTGATCGGGCGGAGAATAGCCTTCCTTTTTGACGGAGGGCGCTACAAGTGTAAAGCCGTCCTTACCCGTAAAAGCAGCACCAAAGTCTATCAGGCAGGGAGAAGGCTGGGCGAGATTGTTTGGATTTTTGCGAAGGAAAATATTGTCCGGCGCAATATCCCGATGCAGCGTCTTATGCTGATGAGCGAAACTTAGCGCGTCGCAGATCGGATCCAACAGGCGCAATGCATCCCGGGGATGAAGTCGCCCACTGCGCTGGATATATGCCCGCAGGGATTCTCCCTGAAGCAACTCCATGCCATAATAGAAGGTGTTGTTTTCGTCCAGATCAAAGAGAACCTTGACAATATGGGGATGATTCTTCAAATTGAGCAAATGCTTGACTTCTCTTTTGAAATCCGTCATGTACCGCGCATACTCGGCTTGTTTGTCACCAAAGACGCTGACAGATGTACCCCTGCGCTCGACGATTGTTCGAGGATAAAACTCCTTGAGCGCGACCAGACCGAAGATCGAATCCCGGGCGATGTATGTGATGCCGAAGCCGCCCTGGCCCAGGGTGTTGCCCACGATGATGTTGCCATTGTTCAGCCTTGTTCCTGGAGTAAGGGCACTCTGCGTATCGGTGCTCATCGGCGGAGACACCGGCCTTCCGCAGCGTGTACATCGTCCGCCCTCCACGGTCTCTTTCATGCAGAAATAGCACATCATGCCCATAACAGAACCTCTTCAGCAATCAGACCTTGTCGAACTCCCAGGCAAACTTTTCACCGCACAGCGGAATCAGCATTAGCTCGGTGTCCCCCACCATCAATCGGTCGTAGGCCTCAAAATCCCGATCGCCTCGCAGCGGCTTGCCGTTCAGGTAACAGAGGGACTTTGCGCCCTCGGAGGGCGCCACGCCAAAGGTGCGGGAGATCGGATCATAGCTGATCTTCGCCATATTCCTGCTGACCTTCTGGTCATTCAGGTCGATATCCAGCCTGTCATCATGCAGCAGGTCGCCGCGGCCAATGTAATTCCAGCCGACATGCAGTCGATAATCCTTGCCGATGTTCTCTCCCTTCGTACAAACCAGCCAACCGACAACCAGAATAACGCTGTTGATGGAATCCTTTGAGGTGTCCACCTCGGTCTGATAACGTATCGGTGTGGTAGGTTCATAACAACCGTTATCATCTTCTGAACCAGTATACTGCTGAGAAACGATATCAGAGGGAATCTGCGTTGGCCCGCCATAGTCCCTTTCTCCACCTGTATTCGGAAAATCCGGCACATTGCTGGCGTAGCTGGGAGCCGGCTGGTCGTCCGGGATGGAACCGCCTGTGTAATAATTGTTCCGTGGCATGGGATATTCTCCTTTCTGTATCTATCGAAACAAACGGATGGGCTATCAGGAACGAAGGATAAAGGACTGCTTACGGGAGCCGAGGCAAAGCCTGTGTCCGCGATGCATGACGACGCTCTCGCCCGGGACGAGCTTCCTGTCATCAATCCAGGTTCCGCAGGAAGATCCGTTGTCGGTCACCGTGACCTGTCCATCACGAATCAGTATCGTGCAGTGCACACGGCTGACTCCCTTGGTATCGGCGGGAAGAACGATCTGGCAGGATTGCGGATCACGGCCAATGACGGTTTCCCCGGAAATCAGGAATTTCCGTCCAGCCAGCGCACCATTCTCGCCAATCAGTGTACGCGTGACGGCAACAGGCGCCGTATCAGAATCGGGGAGCGTTGGATCAAGAACAGGCGTCGGAGTCGGCGTGGGATTGGGCTGCGGTTTTCTGCTGAACCTCCAAGCTGCAACGGCAATCAAAACGCCAATACCGATCAGAACGAACACCATCGGATTGACTGCCAACTCATCTTGCTTCGTTATCTGGCTGTCTGCTGGTTCATCCTTCTCGGGCGCCGGACTGGCTGTCGGTTCATCCGGTTTAGGTGTCAAATCAGACGTCTCGGTGCTGCTGGCTGTCATGTACGGAACGTTGTTCTGCTCGAGCAGCGCAACAACCTCATTGATGCTGACGGCGGCATGAATTCCCTGCGAGTTGCCCATCGTATATGTGTTCACACCAAGCACATATCCATTCTCATCGACAAGAGGCCCGCCGGAGTTTCCGTGGTTGATTGCCGCACTGGTCTGGATGAGCTCGCCGATTCCGGTTCTTTGATGGGTGAGGAAAGCGCTGATCACACCGTCAGTTCGTGTAACCTGCGTGGAATCCAGGTTATCCTGGGCATCGGACGAGAGGAAGCCGTCTGCTGCGTCAGGAAATCCGAGCGCATAGACATTCACTTTCTTCATGGTGTCGACATCAAAAGGACACAAAATGGATGCCGTGCGTTTGCTCGTGGGTGATTCGAGCTTCAGAATAGCCAGATCGGTTCGGCTGCTTGTTGTCAGCAGGTTGATCGGCGATGCGCTGGAGATGTCCTCATAGACGAGGTAATACTTTGCATCCCGATATGCAATCTCTACCTCACCTTCTCCAAGCACTTCATCGGTCTTTAGATCACGGACTTGAACCGTGATCGATACCTGTGGATCGATGACGTGTCTGTTGGTGACAAAGTATTGAACGGAATCCGGGGATTTGCCTACAGCAAATCCTGATCCCGTAGCACTATAGCTTTGCGGTAAAGCGCAGTACACGCCCTGTTTCTCATCTACAATCCGCTCCTGGCCCGGATTGCTGAGGAGTGTAAGCACACGAACAACCGAGCCTTCCGCCTCATCAACGGAGTACGCCAGTGCTGTGCTGCAGGCAAGACATAGCAACACCATCAGCGCCAGAATACGCTTGGGCTTCATTTGTTCCATCTCCTTCGCTATCCTTTGAG
>JBJDYI010000206.1:0-1795 GCA_051867165.1 Faecousia sp.
GAGCGGCTTCCGATCGTCTCCGGATAACAGGGCAGCGTCAGATTCACGCTGGCGAAAACGGCGTCCGGATTCTGCATGACCATATTCCAGAACGGGATTTTAATGACACCCGGAGAATTGAAGCCGACGCCCAGTTCCAGATAAAGGATCTTTCCGGCCTGGTGTTCCTGCAGATACTTCGTATAGCGTTCATGGGCGATATGCCAGCCTTCATCCCGGACAAACGTATCGTCCCAGAACAGGTTGAAATCCATCTCTGCGCCGCATTTGGGACAATGGGGGATCAGCTCCGTGGGAACGCGCATATTGTTTTCCTGCGTGACCATCTGACGCAAGACCTCTTGATTGTCATAGGTAACGGCATGGCATGGCTTCGAACACTGAAACAGGCCAAAATCTCCCTGCGTATAGCACAGCCGGTCCTTTGGAAATCCGGCTCTCTGGAATGTATGGTCAATGTTTGTGGTCAGGACAAAGTAGTCCTTTCCCTGAAGAAGCCTCAGAAGTTTTTGATGTGTGTCTTTTGGGATCGGTTCATAGCGGTTGATCCAGGCCCAGCGGGACCAGTAAGCCCAACGTTCTTCGTTGGATTCAAAATTTGCAAAACATCCGGAATACATATCGCGAATTCCGTATTTCTCTACAAAATCGCCGAAGTGTTTCTTCAGCCGCTCCCCGCCGAAATCGTAGCCTGCCGATGTTGACAGTCCGGAGCCGGCGCCAACTATGACGGCATCCGCTGCCCGGAAGGCGCTTCCGAGCCTTTTCAGTTCGGCATCATACGTTCCGGTGGTGCCTTCTGTGATTGGGCGGTAACTCATGTTTTTTCCTCCTGGTTTTGTCTGTCGAATTTCTATTGGTACTATAAACCTGGCGCCGCACCGGTTCAATATATCAGCGAATTGATTAGTTGCTATTAAATTTGATAGCGCATTGCTTTCTGTGGAAGCTGAGGATATAATGGGCGAAACTGCAATCCAACCGATGAAAGAGAAGGGGGAAGGGATAAATGGAACAAGCAGAAAGAATACAAAGGCTGATAGATTACCTTCTGGAAGAGGAACCGCAATACCGTTTTCTTGCGGCAAAATTTCCCAGGGATCCGAAAAACCAGCGGAGATTGCTTCGCAGCCTGATGAATCTTTGGTTTCCCGATAAAGAACTGAGCGCCTCATTTCTCCGCATGCAGGACGCGCTTTTGCAGGAAGAATTGCGTGAAAAGGGAACGGTTTCCATCGCAGAAATGACACCAGCCTCCAAGGATCCCCATAGTTTTCTCTGGCAGGGCGACATTACCCGGCTGAATGTGGATGCCATTGTAAATGCGGCAAATGCCCAGATGCTGGGCTGTTTTGTCCCATGCCATGGCTGTATTGATAATGCCATTCATTCCGCCGCGGGGCTTCAGCTTCGGGAAGAATGCGCGGAAATCATGCGTTTGCAAGGTCATGAAGAGCCCACTGGGAGCGCAAAAATCACGAGGGCATATAATCTCCCCTGCAAATACGTTTTACACACCGTTGGTCCAATCGTTCATGGGAGCGTGTCACATGAGGAGGAAGAACTGTTGGCAGATTGCTACCGATCCTGCCTGGAGCTTGCCGAAAAAAATGGGGTGACAAGCATTGCCTTCTGCTGCATTTCCACCGGAGAATTTCATTTTCCCAACAGGAGAGCTGCCGAGATCGCCGTTGAGAGTGTTGCCGCCTACCGGAAACGAACAGGCAGCGATATCAACGTGATCTTCAATGTGTTCAAGGATGTGGACCTGAAAATCTACATGGAATTGCTGAAT
>JBJDYI010000207.1:0-1788 GCA_051867165.1 Faecousia sp.
GGGCCTGTTGCAAAATGATTACGTTTTGCAGCAGGCTCCTTTTTACGCTTCCAAGGCAGCGATTTCGCTCTATTGTGGAAAAAATTCTGAATTTTCGGCATGCTAACGCCAGCCCCGGGCGTTTTCCGGGGCAAATTGTGGAAAACTTTTTATTCAGGCATTCTTTAGCCTGGACAGGTGAGTCTTCATTCTGCCGTTTTCCCGCTTCATCCAGCACTTTTTCAGATCAAATGCCAGTGCAAGGAACAGCAGCTCTGTGCGGACATTGGCCCTTCCTGTGGTCAGAAACCGACGGAATCCGAAATCATTCTTCAACAGGCCAAAGGCCCCCTCCACCTGAATGGAGCGGCACAAACGAAGGTAGACGCCTTCCTCCGTTGTAATGTTTGCTTCGGCTTCCGTACGCTTTTCCTGAAGCTGCTTCTTGACTCGAAGCTCTTTGGGCTTCTCCGGATCTTTTGCGCCGCAGCAAGCTGTCCGGCAGGTGCAGCCCTTGCAGTCTCCGCAGCGGTAGCAGCTGGTCACAACACCGTCCTTTTCGCTTTCCCGGTACATGGACAGCTTCCTGCCCTGAGCGCAAAGGTAGCTGTCCTCCTCCGGCAAGTATGTCATGTTCTCCATACGGCCGATCTGACGCTTGAACTTTGCGGTTTTCCGCTGGTCGTGGTTCTGGGGCTTGATGTAGCACTGGATCCCGCGCTTCTCCAGGTACAGATAGTTCTGAAGGCTTTCATATCCGGCGTCTGCAACAAGCTTTGCATACTTTTTGCGGTGCTTCCTGGACAGAACGTTCATGAATTTGCTGAGGGTCCTGTAATCCGTCCGGTCAGAAAACACATCGATCCCGGTGATATACTCGCTGTTGACCGCGATCTGGACATTGTATCCAGGTTTCAGCTGCCCGTTCCGCATATGGTCTTCCTTCATCCGCATAAATGTGGCATCCGGGTCTGTTTTGGAGTAGCTGTTCCGGTCCTTTCCCATGATCTCCAGGGACTGCTCATAGTTTTCCCAACGCTGACGCAGGGAGTCCAGGGCTTCCCACCGCTTCTGCACTTCACTTTTCTGGTGGCCGCTGCCCTGGACAAAAGCAATCTCCGCTTTCTGCTTTTCCAGTCGCTTTTTCAGGCTGCTGAGCCGTTTCAGGCCAGTCTGTTCATAGACCTGCTGCTTCACCTTGGCAAGCTGTTTTTCCGCGCTCTTCCGCCAGCAGAAGGTATACCGTCCCGCACGACTCTCCAGCTTGGTCCCATCCACAAAGACCGCCTCGTGGTCGGTTTCTCCCATCTTCTCCAGCAGCCGGACATACTGGTAGAACAGATCTTCCACCGCTTCGGTGCAGCGCCCGGTACGAAAGCGCGCAAAGGTACTGTGATCCGGTACTGGCTCATTTCCACGCAGCCAGATGAAGTCCACCCTGTACCGGCAGGCCTCCTCCAATTTCCGGCTGGAGTAGATCCCGCACAGGTATCCATATGCCATGATCTGAAACATCACCCGCGGATCGGCTGCGGATTTCCGTCCTCTGGACGAATACGCTTCATACAGTTTCCTGTAATCCAGTTCCTCAAGCTGCGCGCATGCAAGCCGGACGGGTGCGTTCTCTGGCAACAATATTTCGATGTTCATGGCAAGTACCAGTTGACCATCCCGGTCATATACAGTATACTGGTCTTGCGTTTTTGGATTTTTGTTCACAACTCAATTCTAACGCAAATACCGCGGTCAGGAAACCCCTTTCGGGCCTGACCGCGGTGTTTTTTTCAGACGCTATTTTGCAACGCGCCC
>JBJDYI010000208.1:0-26980 GCA_051867165.1 Faecousia sp.
AACCAACTGAAACAGGAGGGCATCTGTCTGTGATTCATCAGGAACCCTATTCTTCCTATTTAAATAGCAGCGCGTTTCTGGCACCCTTGGGTATCCCGGAGGGCACCGCGCTGGATTTCTCCCTGCTGGGGCAGGGAGAGTACAATCTCAACTATGTCTTTACCCATCCGGCAACTCGGCAGAAGCTGGTGCTGCGGATCAACCGGGGCAGCCAGATGCATTTGGAGGATCAGATCGGCTATGAGTTCTCCGCGCTGGAAGCCCTTGTCCCCAGCGGACGAACCCCACGCCCTCTGCTGTACTGCCGGGAGCTGGGGCTGCTGGTGATGCAGTGGCTCCCGGGCCGGGCGCTGGACTACCGACAGGATATGGACATTGCCGCCGGGATTCTGGCGGATATCCACAGCGTTCCGGTGCCGGAAGGCTGTCCCCTGCTGCGGCCCGAGGCCCCTGCCCTTGCCATCTATCAGGAGTGTCTGGAAATGGTGCAGCACTATTTTGACTGGGAGAAAGCCGACCCCAGAGTGGTATCGCTGCTAAAGGAGCTGATCGAGGAAATCGGCAGGCTGCCCCTGTCGGCAGCCTCGGATGCCCCCCGGTGCATCGTCAACACCGAGCTGAATTCCGGCAATTTTCTCATCGACCCCGCCGGGCGCAGCCACCTTGTGGACTGGGAAAAGCCTCTGATCAGCGAGCCTGCTCAGGATCTGGGTCACTTTCTGGCTCCCACCACCACCTTCTGGAAAACCGATGTGATTCTCACCGCGCAGGAGGTACGGGATTTCACCGGTCAATACATCGCCGCCGTGGACGGTCGGATGGACTGCTCTGCCCTAAAAGTCCGGCTGCCCCTGTTTTTCACCGTGACCTGCCTGCGAGGAGTGACCTGGTGCGCCATGGCCTACCGGGAGTACTGCCAGCCCGGGCGGCCTCTGTGCAATCCCGACACTTTTGCCAAGCTGCAGGCCTATCTGAAACCGGAATTTCTGGAAAATATTCTGGAAACCTATGTGAGAAAGGATTTTCTCGGATGAAAATCGCCATGATTCTCCCCATTTATAATGAAAGCAAGACCATTGACGCCATGCTTTCCCTGCTGGACACCCTGACCGGGAACTGGGAAATCCTCTTTGCCGACGGCGGCAGCACCGATGACACCCTGAAAAAAATCGGAAACCGCTACCGGGTTCTCTCCTGCCCCAAGGGCCGGGCCAACCAGATGAATTTCGCCGCCCAAGCCGCCAGTGCCGAGGTGCTGTGGTTTGTCCACTGCGACAGCCAGCTGCCTACGGATGCCCACACCCAGATCAGCCGGGCCGTTGCCCGGGGGGCGCAGTGGGGGTGCTTTCACATCGGCTTTGATTACCGCGGCCCCTTCATGGGCTGCAACACCTTCTTCTCCAACCAGCGGGCAAAAAAGGGCATCGCCTTTGGGGATCAGGGCATCTGGGTGAAAAAGAAGCTGTTTCAGGATATGGGGGGCTTTCCGGATCTTCCCATCATGGAGGACTATGAATTCTCCCGGCAGATGAAAAAGCGGAAAATCCCCATCTGCCAGCTGCCGGGGAGAATTATCACCTCCGGACGGCGGTACGAACATCAGTTCCCCCTGATCACCATGTGGCAGATGTTCTATCTGCGCTGCCTCTACCGCAGGGGCGTGGACATTCAGGAGATTGCCCGGCGGTACCGGGACATCCGGTGACCAAAGGCATAGAAAAAGGGCGCGTTATGTCAACGCGTCCTTTTTCCTGCCGGCGCACCGCCGGCATATATCTTTCATAGAGCAGCTCCGGGTGGAGCAGACACGAAGCCTGTGGTTTTTATCCCAGTTCCCCCCGGGTGATGGCGGTCTGGGGATCCAGAGAAGCGCTCTGGTAGGCAGGCAGGAAAGCCGCTGCAAATCCCAGAACACCAGCCAGCGCCACACCGGCCAACGCACACAGCAGTGCAAGGCCGGTAGTCCAGACAGAAGGCGACAGCTTGAAGGCCTCCCGGAGGGTCTGAATCACCGGGTCCATCAGAATCAGCGCGGCAGCGCTGCCCAGTATGCCCCCCAGTAGCGCCATGGTGCAGGTTTCCCCCAGAATCAGGCCGAATACCTGCCCCTTCTTCACGCCAATGGCACGGAGCAGGCCGATTTCCTTTTTCCGCTCCCGAGCCAGCGCGTTGAACCGCCCAGCGAGGGACAGCCCGGCAATCAGCAAAGATGCCAGCCACAGCAGGAACATCACCTGCATGGTCACCCTCAGCTGGCTCTGGAGGGCGGAGATGGTAGCGCCGGTGAGGATGCACCGGGCATTCATGCCGGAGGCATCCACCTGCTGCTGGAAATCCTCCGGGTTCACGCCGTCCTCCAGCCGAACCATAATCACGGAGATCACGCTGTAGGGATCCCTGTCCTGCCAATCCTTGGAGACATAGGGGTTGCTGAGGCAAAGCTGGCGGACGGTGTCCATGTGGACAAAGTACATATCATCCATACCGGTTCCGGTGGGCTGAAGCTGGTTCACCACCTGAAAGCCCTTGCCCAACAGCAGGTAGCGCTTGTCCAAGAAGCCCGAATCATAGCAGCTGCCCATAATCAGCTCATCCCCACCGGCGGCAGGACGATCCTCCAGCTGCAGATAGGGCCGGAGAATAAAGTCCGTTTCCGGGTCATAGCCCACAATCCGCACCTGCGCCCCGGCATCACAGCAGGACAAATCCAGAGTCTGGGAATAAAACTGGGGCGTTACGGCGGCAACCCCGGAAAGCTGCTTTGCCTGCTCCAGAGTTTCGGCAGGCATATAGATATTCTCCGGGATAGCGGTAAACAGCAGATCGCCGCCGGTGGCAGAGGCGTATTTGGGCACCAGAATGGCATCTGCCCCCAGTCGCTGACGGCTCAGCTGCAGCCCCCGGTTCACCGTCTGAAAAACCCCCAGAACCATGACAAACACCATCACAGTAAGCATGGTAATGGTGACGGTGAGGACGGATCGATTCCGCCGCCGGGTTATATTCTTCCATATCAGCATCCACATATTGTTCTCCTCCGGTGAAAGCGGTTTTTCCGCTGGCCGCACGCCAGACAAAGGGAATACGAACCATTCTGGAAAATCCGTTCAAAAACTTCCAATTTCTTATGTAATATAGAGCATTTTCCTAAATACGCAAATCATATAGACGGATTTACAGCAAAAACAGGGAGTGGCGGCACTCCCTGTTTTCCCGTTTTAGTGAATCGTCCACTTCAGCAGGTAATCCTTCAGCCGTTCAAACAACTGCATGACAATCACCATGACGATGACCATGAAGATGAAGCCCACCCAGACCTTGTTATACAGGCCGAAATCGGCAAACTTCTTCACATAGAAGCCCATGCCGTACTGGGCGCCGTACATCTCCGCATACACCAGCATGATGAAGGTGTTGCGCAGGGAGTTGACAAAGCCTGCCAGAATGGAGGGGCTTGCCGCCGGAAGAATCACCCGGAAGAATTTTTCCAGACCCCTCAGCTCCAGCGTCGCCGCCTTGTCCAGATACCGCTTGTCAATGGTCTGAATGCCGGTGATGGTGGCAAAGAGGGTGGACCAGACGGTGCTGTACACGATGAGGATGATGGAGGCAACAAACATATTGGGGGCCATCAGCAGCACAAAGGGAGACAACAGAATGGCAGGCACCACGCTGAAGGTATAGATCACCGGATGCAGGGCATCCCGTGCTTTTTTGTTCATTCCCAAAAAGGTGCCCAGCGCCAGCGCAATGGCAGCGGAGCAGATCACAGCAGGGATCATCACCTTAAAGGAGGCCGCCAGATTCACACCCATCAGGTGCTTGTCCGCCTGAAAGGCCTTGGCAATAGAGCTGACCTTGGGGAACAGGAAGGGATTGGCCCGTCCGGTTTCCGTGGATACATAGTAAGCAGCTGCCAATCCTGCAAAGATCAGCGCCGTGACCCAGTATTTCTTTACAAATGCCTTTACATATTTCATGGTGGTTCCCCCTGTTTCTGGGCCCGGTGAAAAAAGGGCGGAAGGTTCCCCTTCCGCCCCGTAAAGCCGGAGGTATATCTCGGTTATGAGATTAGTTATTCGCAGCGAAGAACTCGTTCATGGCCTTGTAGAACTCGGGGTTCTCAGCGCCGAACTCAGCCTCACACTCAGCCAGAGCCTGCTTGTAGATCTCGGTATTGATGTGGTCGTTGATATCGATGTTCTTGGCGTTCTCATCCAGGAAGCCGGTCTTGTCCAGAATGTTCCATGCACGGACAACAGACTTGCTGAGAGGATCGGTGTGAACCTTGTAGTGGTCGTTGAGCATATAGGCGGCAACATAGTCGTGGTCTGCGCCGATGGCGGCAGCCAGAATGTCAACGCACTCCTCCCGGTTGGCCTCGTAGTAGGCCTGTGCCCGGATCAGGGCCTTCAGGATGCACTTGACAGTGATGGGGTTCTTCTGGATGAACTCGGTGGGGCACTCCATACGGCAGCAGGAGTAGTCGGGCATCACATCACCCTGATAGGTGAGGATCTCGATGTCGTCCATGTTGTTGACCTGATAGTTCTGGCCGGTGCCCATCAGGGCGTAGTCCACCTCGCCGCGCTGCAGAGCAGCCAGAGCGTCGGGATAGCTCATACCGGAAACCCAGTCAACCACTTCCATGGGCTTGTCGTAGCCAGCATCCATCAGAGCGCCGGTGAAGGCAAAGTAGGAGGGGTTGCAGGCGAACTTCTTACCAACAACACTCTCAATACCGTTCCACTCGGCACCCTTCTTACCGATAACGGGCATACAGCCCTGAACCATGTGGCCGCCGAAGATGGTCATATCCACACCGGCTGCAATGTTCTGCAGGGGGCTGGCGGTACCGGAGTTGGAAACCACATCCACCTGACCGGTGGCCAGCAGGGTCATGGCGCTGGCGTTCTCGTTGGCGTTGACGAACTCGATGCTCAGGCCGTACTCTTCAAAGTAGCCCTTCTCAATGGCCAGAGCCACCATGATGTTAGCGGAGGTGCCCCAGTTCCAGCGGACGGTGCTGACCTCGGGGACTTCCTTGGCAGCCTCAGTTTCGGCAGGAGCAGCAGCGCCCTCAGGAGCCACAGTCAGATCGGGGAACTTCTCGCTCCATGCGGTGAAGCCGCCCTCCAGGGTGTAGACCTTGCTCATGTCGTAGCCGATGGCGGTCAGGGCGTTAATGGCAGCCTGTGCGTAGCGCTTGCCGGAGTAGCAGACCAGAATGATCTTCTTGTCCAGACCCTCGGTGGCCTTCTTCATGGTAGCCTTGCCAGCCTCGGCATCGCCCTCCTTGGCGGCATCCATATCATAGGCCAGTGCGCCGGGGATGGTGTTGGCGCCGCTGTCGGCAGCCTTACGGATGTCGAAGAAGACATAGCCGCTGTCTTCCAGCAGACCCTTGGCATCCTCGGGGGTGATGTACTGCATGGGGGCGTCGGCAGGAGCTTCGGCAGCAGGGGCCTTGGCACCGCAGGCAACCATACCCAGAACCATGACGGCACACAGCAGCAGGGAAAGAATACGCTTGCTCATTTCAATTTCTCCTCTAAAGTATATTGCAGATAACAGATCGAATCTGATATTGCCTCATCCAATGTGGGATGCCACATCCCGGTTGATATAGCGGATCAGGGTGTTGCGCAGTTTCATCATTTCCACATCCTCAAACAGACTCTCCCGGTTTGGCTTTTTATCGATGGGAATAGAAGCATCGTAGATGATCTTGCCAGGGGCCTGTCCCAGCACGCAGATCCGGGTGGCCAGCAGAAGGGCCTCGTCCACATCGTGGGTGACGAAGAAAACTGTCTTTTTCTGCTGCTGGCTGCCCCACAGCTGCAGCACCATGTCCTGCAGCCGGGCCCGGGTCACCGCATCCAGCGCACCAAATGGCTCGTCCATCAACAGAATGGGGGGATCGATGCTGAAGGCCTGGGCAATGGCGCAGCGCTGCTTCATGCCGCCAGACAGCTCCTTGGGGAGCCTTCCAAATACGGAATCCTCCAGCCCCACCGCCCGGAGGGCTTTCAGGGCGATCTCCTTATGCTGGGCCTTGGTCATCTGGGGGAACTTCTGCTTCAGGGCCAGCAGGATATTGTCCCCGGCGGTCATCCAGGGAAACAGGCCGTAGTCCTGAAACACCACGCCCCGATCCAGTCCTGCCCCGGATATGGCCTTCCCGTCCACGGCAATGATTCCGGTGGTGGGCTTTTCCAATCCGGCCAGAAGCCGCAGGAAGGTGCTCTTTCCACAGCCAGACTGGCCCAGCAGGCAGACAAATTCTCCTTCTGCCACCTCGAGATCAATATCCTTTAGAATCAATCTGGTGTCGTTTTCATACGAAAAGGACAGATTCCGGATGCTGGTTCCGTTCATGCAGCCTGCCCTCCTCCCTTCATTTTTGGAATCCCCAAAATTCCCATTTTTTCAGTATCATACCACAGTATGGTACCACGAAATCCTGCCTTTGTAAACATTTTGCCCCATTGTATTTTCCTATATATACCGGTGTCTTTATCGTCTTTTTCAATCTGTTTTCCACAAAATCCACAAAAAGTCCCCGGGCAGATGCCTCCGGGGACTGGAAATATATTCATTACATGCATGGGAATATGCACGAAATACACGCCGCACAGGGCGGCAGGGGCTGTAGCGGAAGTGCTGTGGGGCAAACTTTACAAATACGCCCTCTCCTTTTTTTGCAAATTGACAATTTTCTTCCGGTGTGCTATATTGCCCCCGTAAGCAAGGGCGCTTATCCGAAGGAATTCGGATGGGCACCCTTTTCTTTTTTGCGGATCGGATGAACGCAGAAAGATACATTGGAATTTGGCGAAGTGCACGGTTGGCAATTAGCAGTTATGGTAAGTATACCATAGTCTTTGCCCAGCTGGATTACCATAATATTACGATTTTCGATTTGTTCACTACTTTTCATCTGCTAAGAGATGGATAACGAAATGATTTTGGAGGACGGGAAGATATCCTCATTAGAACTGCACAAGAAGTTTATGATATGATAAGTCAAAACCTCCGGCTAAGCCGGAGGCCTGACTAAGCCCTGGAAGGGCTTTTTACTGGCCTCACCCCTAAAGGGGCCCCGAAAGTTTGCCGACCGCATTATCTTTTCGGGCTGCCCCTAAAGGGGCTTTCTTTATGCCTTCTGGTTCAAGCTACCCGTAAACGGGTCCACATATTCCTTGATGCTCATCTGGTCGGCTATCACACTCACCAATCCTGCCGAAGATCTGAACACAGTGGCCAAGCAGAAATCCACACGGGAGATCTTCACCGAAGAGGATATAAAGGCCATCAAGAAATCAAAACACCACGCCGCGGATATTGCCCTGATTCTGATCTCCTGTGGTTGCCGGCCGGGAGAGTTGTTCACTGTGCCGCTGGTAAACTGCCGGGAAGATCACTTTATCGGTGGAAGCAAGACGGAAGCCGGAAAGAACCGTGTTATACCAATAGGCCCAGACGGGATCGCCTCTTACAAGAAGATCCGGGACAAGGCCATTTCGGAACATGGCGATTTGTTAATTGATGGATACGAAGGGCAGAATAAAACCGCACCGAATTTCACAAAAAGAGATTGGCGGGAACTGATGGAAGAAATAGACCGAAAGGGCATGATCCCCTATAGCTGCCGCCACACCTTCATCACCAGAGCCATCCGCGCCGGCATGGAACTTCCTGTTCTGGAAGCTATTGTGGGCCATGTGGACCGGGAAACCACCAAGATTTATACACACCTTCACGCTGATGACCTGGTGGAAGCAGTCCAGGGAATCAAAGGAAAACCTTTGGCGGTTCGTAACAAATCCGTAACACGGTCTGAGAATCCAAAACTTACAATTTCAAAAAGTTCATAAAAACAAAGAAAAGCACCCAAAATCTTACGATTCTGGGTGCTTAACTGGTACGGCGAAAGGGACTCGAACCCCCGACCTACTGATTCGTAGTCAGTCACTCTATCCAACTGAGCTATCGCCGCATGTGCGTATTTCTTAACGCTCAGATATAATAGCACAGTCTTTTTAAAAATGCAAGTCTTTTTTTTCACTTTTTTTCAAATTTTTTATTTTCTTTTTCCACCAATCATGGTCCCAAAGCCGAATGCCTTGACAGACGATTCTGTTATATAGTAAAATAAGCCAAAGAACTGTTATGGGAGCGTTTTATGGACAACTGCAACCTTTTTTCCCTGCCGGAGCTTCTGCTGCCCTGGTATCATAAGCACAAACGGGATTTGCCCTGGCGTGCTGACCGGGAGCCTTACCACATCTGGCTGTCGGAGATCATGCTGCAGCAGACCCGGGTGGAGGCCGTCAGGGGCTATTATGCCCGGTTTCTGGATACCCTTCCCACCGTGGAAGCCCTGGCGGGTTGTGATGACGACCTGCTGCACAAGCTTTGGGAGGGATTGGGCTATTACAGCCGGGTGCGGAATCTGAAAAAGGCCGCCAAGGTGATCATGGAGCAATATCAGGGCGTATTCCCCCAGAACCATGAGGACATACTGGCTCTTCCCGGCATTGGGGAATATACCGCCGGAGCCATCAGTTCCATCGCCTTCGGTCAGAAACGGCCCGCGGTAGACGGCAATGTGCTGCGGGTACTGTCCCGACTACGGGATGACCCGTCCCCCATTGATCTGACCGCCACAAAAAAAGAGATCACCGCCGCCCTTGCCGCTGTTTATCCGGAGGAAGCGGCTGATTTTACCCAGGCCCTCATGGAACTGGGCGCCACCCTCTGTGGCCCCAACTGGGTCCCGAAGTGCGAAGAATGTCCCTGCCAGGAGATTTGCCTCGGATACCGTCACGGCACCGCAGCCGCTTTGCCGGTCAAGTCCCCCAAAAAGGAAAAGCGGCAGGAGGACCGGACGGTGTTCATTCTCAGCTGCGATGGAAAATACGCCCTGGAAAAGCGGCCGGACAAGGGATTGCTGGCAGGAATGTGGCAGTTCCCCAATGTAGCCGGCCATCGGAGTACAGCGGATGCTCTCGCTGCGGTGGAGGAAATGGGGCTTTCACCCCGGCAGCTTTTCCGGGAGGTCAGTAGAAAACACATTTTCACCCATATCCAGTGGAACATGAAGGGGATTTATCTGGAAGTTGCCCACTGTGCCGGAACCTTTCACTGGTTAACAAAAGATGAAATCAACACCCAGGCGGCGCTGCCCACAGCCTTCCGTCTGTTTTGGGAGGAGACAGAACATGTTTGATTTTCATATACATTCCCGGGTGTCCTTTGACGGCCATGACGCCGGTATTACCCTGGCCCAGGCAGCCCTGCAAAAAGGCATGAAGGAAATCTGCTTCACCGACCATCTGGACTATGATCCCCTGGACCAGATGGGCAAGCTGGATTTTGACACAGATGTCTACAATGCGGAATATGATACGCTGGATGTGCCGGGACTCACCATCCGCCGGGGCTGCGAATTTGGCATGGATATCCATAACCTGGATCAGTTCAGGAAGGATCTGCAGCGGCGGCATTTTGATTTTGTCCTTGGCTCCATCCATTTTGTAGATGATCTGGATGTGTACTTTGAGCCCTACTGGCGGGGCAAAACCATCCTCCAGGCGGAGCAACGATATCTGGAAGCCACCCTGGAAACCGTCCGACTCCATGATGATTTTGATGTTTTGGCCCACCTGACCTACATCAGCAAAACCAAATGTCATCCCGCCCCCCGTCCCCTTCCCTATGGGGCTCATGCAGAACTCATTGACGAAATTCTTCGGATTCTGGTCGCCAAGGGCAAAGGACTGGAATTGAACACCAGCGGCATGGACCGCTGCGGCGGTTTCCTTCCTACGGCTGACTATTTCCGCCGTTTCAAGGAACTGGGCGGTGAAATCGTCACCGTGGGCTCCGACGCCCATACCGCAGACCGGGTGGGACAGTATGCCTTCGATGCCTGTGAAATGCTGAAGGACATCTTCGGCTATGTCTGCACCTTCCAGGATAGAACGCCTGTTTTTCACAATCTGTAATTTGTCTGAAAAGGACAGCTGACCGCTGTCCTTTTTTGTATCTTTTTTCATCTTTTTGCATATCGAAGATGTAATTTTTCTTCTTTTCCCGGGTTTTTGTCTCTCAAACGCAGGTTTCCTCCCCTCCATTCCCTGATATAAAATATTGACAATTTTGGAATCCAGAATTATACTATAAATTATACTGTTAATATTATCTTTTTTTGTTGGAGGAACTCTAACAATGCTGATCAAATGGAATGTGACCATTCCAAAGCTTTCCGGCACCCAACCCCGCCGTGCCTTTGTCTGGCTGCCGGATGATTATGACACGGATCCGCTGAAACAGTATCCGGTGCTCTATATGTTCGATGGTCACAACATTTTCCGGGACGAATATGCCACATTTGGCAAGTCCTGGGGCATGGAAGCCTATCTGGAGGAAACAGGAAAAGACCTGATCGTGGTGGCCGTGGAATGTAATCACCAGGGCAACGCCCGGCTTCAGGAATACGCCCCGGTCTCCTATAAAAACAAGGATCACGGCTCCGTCACCGGAAAAGCCCCCATCTATATGAACTGGCTGGTCAATCAGCTGAAGCCTTATGTAGACCAAACCTTCCGGACCCTGCCGGACCGGGAGCACACATCGCTGGCCGGTTCTTCCATGGGCGGCCTCATCGCTCTGTACGGCATCGGTGCCTACAATCATATCTTCCGTCAGGCCGCCTGCCTGTCCCCAAGTCTCTGGGTGGCCCCCGCCAAACTGGCCACCATGGTTGCCAAAGCCACCTATTCCCCGGACACCGCCATTTTTCTGTCCTACGGTCAGAAGGAAATGGCCAATCACAGCGCCAACCCATGGATCATTTCCGCCGTGGCCCAGGAGCTGTACGCCAAGGGCGTGAATCTGACATTGCGAATCGTCCGGGATGGATACCATTGCGAAGCTGCCTGGGAGCAGGAAGTACCCATTTTTATGGACTGTCTGGGACTATAAAAGATCCCGAGACATTTACTATATTGAGAAAAGAGAGATTTTTATGGAAATTCGCTACGAAAAGCATTGGAGCGGTCATCTGAACCGCGAAATGGAATTCAAGGTCTACGGCCATGCCGGCCGCCCCGTCCTGTTCATCCCCTGCCAGGCAGGCCGGTTCTGGGACTTTGAAGCCTTCAACATGGACAAGACCTGGGCCCCCTGGATCGAGTCCGGCCAGGTGATGGTCTTCTCCTGTGACTCCATCGACAACGAAGCCTGGGCCGCTCTGGGTGCCGATAAGCGCTGGCGCATTGAAAACCATGAAAAGTGGTTCAACTACATCACCCGGGAGCTGGTGCCCGCCATCAACCACATTGCAGGTACCGCCAATGGCTTCCACCAGGGCATCATGACCTTCGGTGCTTCCATGGGTGCCATGCACGCCGCCAACCTGTACTACCGCCGTCCCGACCTGTTCAACTCCTGCTTCGCCATCTCCGGCCTGTATGACAACAAGGAGTTCTTCGGTGACTACTGTGATGACCTGGTGTACAACAACTGCCCCGCCTTCTATCTGGCCAACATGCCCGAGGATCACTTCTATATGGATATGTACCGCAGCCAGAAGAGTCTCATCGTCATTGGCCAGGGTGCCTGGGAAGAGCCCCTGCTGGAGTCCACCCGGATGCTGGACACTGTCTGCTGCCGCAAGGGAATTCCCACCCGGTTCGAGTACTGGGGCCACGATGTCAACCATGACTGGCCCTGGTGGCACAAGATGGTACCCACCTACCTGCCCTGGCTGCTCTCGGAATAAGACCACGGATCGATTCCACACCATACACCTGTAAATCCCTGCCTTATTTTGATAATATAAAAAAACAAAAGAAGGAGACAACATTATGAAAAATTTTGTATTCATTTCCCCCAACTTCCCTCTGACATACTGGAAGTTCTGCCGTGAGCTGAAGTACAACGGCATGCGCGTGCTGGGCATCGGTGACTGCCCCTATAATGAGTTGATGCAGGAGCTGAAGGACAGCCTCCACGAGTATTACAAGGTCACCTCTCTGGAAAACTACGACGAGGTCTTCAAGGCCGTGGCTTTCTTCACCTTCAAGTATGGCAAAATCGACTGGCTGGAATCCAACAACGAGTACTGGCTGATGCGTGATGCTGCCCTGCGCACCGAGTTTAACATCACCACCGGTCCCAAGCTCCATGAGATGGACAAGATCAAGTACAAGTCCGCCATGAAGGAATACTACCAGAAGGCCGGTCTGCCCGTGGCCCGCTATCACCTGGTGGAAGGTCTGGAGGATGCCCTGGAGTTTGCCCACACTGTGGGTTACCCCGTGGTTGTCAAGCCCGACAACGGTGTCGGCGCATCCAACACCTACAAGCTGAAGTCTGATGAGGATGTCCAGTGGTTCATTGACACCAAGGATGACAACATCTACATCATGGAAGAGTTCGTCAACGGTTATGTCCAGACCTATGACGGCATTGTGGATTCCCAGGGCAATGTGCTGTTTGAATCCGGCAACATCACCCCCCACTCCCTGATGGACATCGTCAACGATGGCGGTGACTCCTTATACTACCTGGTGAAGGAGCTGCCTGAAAAAATCCGTCAGGCCGGTCTGGCCACCATCAAGTCCTTTGGCGTCAAGTCCCGGTTCATCCATCTGGAGTTCTTCGTGCTGAACGAGGACCAGGAAGGTCTGGGCAAGAAGGGCGATGTGCTGGGCCTGGAAGTCAACATGCGTCCCGCCGGCGGCTTCACTCCTGAGATGTACAACTACTCCCAGGAGACCGATGTCTACAAGATCTGGGCGGACATGGTCGCCTTTGACTGCAACACCAAGTCCATCGGCAATTCCCACTTCTGTGCCTTCTTCGGCCGCCGGGATGGCAAGCCCTACAAGCTGGATGACTACGAAGTCATGATGAAGTACGGTGATAAGATGGTCATGTGGGGCCGCATCCCTGATGCGCTCTCCGGCGCCATGGCAAACCAGATGTACGTTGCCAACTTCGACAGCGAAGAGGAAATGATGACATTCTACGCCGATCTGGCTGCCCTGTACGAGGGTTAAAATTCCATACAGCAAAAGCACCGGATGTAAGTCCGGTGCTTTTTGAGTTGGTTAACTATGGTCAACCAATGTAAGCCGTCCGGTATTCCGGACGGCTTTTCCCATGTTTAACAGATTCCTGCAATTTACTCATTCTGAATACCCATCAGGCGGCTGAATCGAACTATTCAAGTTCTGATTTGAGAAATAAAAAAGAAGCTCATCGCAAATGGATGAGCTTCTCTTTTGGCGACCCCGAACGGACTCGAACCGTCGACCTCCAGCGTGACAGGCTGGCGTGCTAACCGACTGCACCACAGGGCCAGAACACGATGGATTATATCATACGAATTTCGATTTGTAAAGACCTTTTGTGATATTTTTTAATTTTTTGCAGCGCACCAAACCTGGCCACCGTATTATTTCGCCGGTAATGCAGGCGGGAGCCACAGCAGCGAAGGAAGCGGGTTCCTGATCCATCATACTGATTCCGTCACCATGTTTCATTTGGCGGAAAGGTAAAACCCAGAGCCTTTCGGCTCTGGGTTTTGGCGTGCATCGGAATTTACTTGTTTTTCTCCTTGATCTTGGCAAAGATACTCTGCAGCAGAATGAAGAAGCACAGCAGAATGGCGGTGATGATGTTGGCCCAGGAGGCCACCAGCTTGCCGTTGAACTTGACAAGGGAGGAGATGGTGCCGTTGATCATGACGCCGAACAAAGTGCCGAAAACGTTGCCCACGCCGCCGGTGAGCAGAGTACCGCCGATGACAGCGGAAGAAATGGCGTCCATTTCCATGCCAGTTGCCTGGGTAGGTGTACCGCACATGGTGTTCAGACAGTAGCACAGGCCGCCCAGAGTGGCATAGAAACTACACAGCACATGGCTCAGCAGCCGGGTTTTCTTCACGTTCAGGCCCATCAGAGCGGCAGACTGCTGGTTTCCGCCCACGGCGTAGAGACTGCGTCCGAACTTGGTGTAGCGCAGCATCAGGAAGGTGATCAGCACCACTGCCAGGGCGATAATAACGGTGATACGCAGATAGGGCACCACCAAAACGCCCTTCTTGTTCATGTAGGCGCCGATCTGGAAGGGCATGGAGATCTTGATTTGAGACAGCTGGCCAAACCAGGATTCGAAAGGCACACTGACCTGCTGGGTGGAAATGACGGAAGTCATGCCACGGGCGAAGAAGAGGCCAGCCATTGTGACGATGAAGGGCTGAATCTCCAGATAAGAAATGCAGTAACCCTGGACGAAACCGAAGAGAATACCGATGAGGAGCACCAGTACAATCAGGACGCCGGAGGGCAGACCCCACTCGGAAAGGCCCACGGACATGAACATACAGGTCAGAGCGCAGACAGAACCGACGGAAATGTCGATGCCACCGGTAAGCATAACACAGGTGACGCCACAGGCGGCAATCAAAAGGCCTGCGTTATTGATCAGCACGTTGAAGAAGTTCTGCAGACGGCCAAAGTCCTTGCTGGCGTACATGACGCAGCCGGCACCGTACAGCACAATGAACAGCGCAATGGTGATCAGCAGCATGATGGTGTTGCTGGCCAGATGGAACTTTTGGGTCTGGGGAGCTTTCAGCTTGGTCATATTAAACAACCTCCTTTGCCATAGCCTTCTTGGCGGAAAGCTTCTTGAAATAGCTCTTCACAGGAGGCGCCTGAATGACCACAATCAGGATGACGATGATGGCCTTGAACACGGGAGCCTGAGCCGGAGACACACCCCGGGCTAGCAGCGTGGTGGTAATGGCCTGGATGGTATAGGCGCCGATGATGGAGCCAGCCAGATTGAACTTGCCGCCGCCAAGGCTGTTGCCGCCCAGAGCCACCGCCAGAATGGCGTCCATTTCCAGGTTCAGACCGATGTTGTTGGTATCAGCAGAGTAGATTCGGGAGGTCTCCGTGATGCCGGCGATACCGGCGAACAGACCGCAGATGGTGTAGCACAGCAGGATAATCCTGGCAGAATCAAAGCCGGCAATCCGGGAGGCCTTCTTGTTGATACCCACGGACTGAATGTAAGTACCCACGGCGGTAAATTTCAGAACCAGAGACAACACGGCGATACACACCGCCGCAATGATGATGGGGGTCGGAATGGGGCCCAGGAAGGAGCCCAAGATCTTGAACTCGTCCATCCGGACGTAGACGATCATGTTGTTGCAGATCAGCAGGGCCAGGGCACGGGCGGCGGACCACAAAATCAGGGTCGCCACCATGGGCTGGATGTTCATATAGGCCACCAGGAAGCCGTTAAAGGCGCCGCAGAGGATGGCTGCTCCGATGCCGCAGAGAATGCCCAGCCAGATGGGGTTGGCACATTCAGCGGCACTGGACACGCTGGTGACACCAAAACCCGCAATCATGGTACAGCAGACACCGCCGGCCAGGCTCATGACAGAGCCCACAGAGATATCGGTACCGGCGGAAGCGGAAACAACCAGGGTCATGCCCAGGGCCAGAATGGCAATTTCACTGCCTCGGTTCAGAATGTCAATGATACGGCCAAAGAGAACGCCGTTGGTAATGCTGATTGAGAAGAAGCTGAGAGCAGGCTTTCCATCCATCATGTCAAAAACCACATTGATCAGCATCACCAGGATCATACTGAAGATGGGCAGAAACAGCTGCTTTTTTGTCACATTTTTAATTGCGTTCATTATTTGTCACCTCCGGCAATGGCGCTCATGACGCTTTCCTGAGTCATGTCGCCGGAAATTTCGCCGACCTTGGCACCGTCCCGGAGGACTGCCATTTTATTACAGACGCGAAGCATTTCTTCAATTTCAGAGGAAACGAAGACAATGCTCTTGCCTTCTTCGGCCAGCTGAATCACCAGCTTCTGGATTTCCGTCTTGGTACCCACGTCAATGCCGCGGGTGGGCTCGTCCAGAATCAGGAATTCGGGATTGGTTGCCAGCCAGCGGGCCAGAATCACCTTCTGCTGGTTGCCGCCGGAGAGCTGCTTGATGAGGGTTTCCCGGCTGGCGGTCTTGATCTGCAGCAGTTCAATGAACTTATCGGCAATCTCGATCTGCTTGGCCATGGGGATCTTCTTCAGGGGACCCAGCTTAGCCTGCATGACCAAAATGATATTTTCCCGGACAGACAGGTCGCCAATGATGCCTTCTGCTTTCCGGTCATCCGGCAGCAAGCCCATACCCAGGTTCACCGCATCAATGGGGCTCTTGATTTTGGCATCCTTGCCGCCCACCTTTAAGGTGCCGGTGTTGGCCCGGTCCGCGCCATAAATGGCCCGGGCCAGCTCGCTGCGGCCGGAGCCCAGCAGGCCCGTCAGACCCACCACTTCGCCCTTGTGGATATCCAGGTCGAAGGGTTTGATGGTACCGGTATGGCTGAGGCCCCTGGCTTCAATTTCCAGAGGATCATTGGAGAAATCATGGATTTCCTCGCGCTTGATGGCGGCCAGATCATCAAAGTTCTTGCCCATCATGGCAGCCACCAGCTTCACCCGGGGCAGTTCCTCAATGTCATATTCACCCACCAGCTGACCGTTGCGAAGCACGGTGATGCCGTCACAGACTGCATAGACCTGCTCCAGGAAGTGGGTAACGAAAATAATGCCGACGCCTTGTGCCTTCAGCCGGCGCATCATACCGAAGAGTTTTTCCACCTCATTATCATCCAGAGAGGAGGTCGGCTCGTCCAGGATCAGGACCTTACATTCCATATCAACAGCCCGGGCGATGGCAATCATCTGCTGCAACGCCAGGGAGTATTCCTCCAGATTGCGGGTCACGTCCACATCCAGTTCCAGATCGGCCATGAGCTGGGCGGCCATGGCATTCATCTTTCTTCTGTCCACGGTGTGCAGCTTCGTCAAAGGCTCCCGGCCGATGAACAGGTTTTCCGCGACACTCAGATTGGGACACAGATTCACTTCCTGATACACGGTGGAAATGCCCTTCTTCTGGGCATCCATGGTATCCCGGTTGACGATGGGCCCCTCAATCCCATCCAGGTAAATTTCGCCGGCTTCAAACTTGTTGACGCCGGTGAGGCACTTGATCAGCGTAGACTTTCCGGCGCCGTTTTCGCCCATCAGGGCGCGAATCTCGCCTTTTCGAAGCGTAAAGTCCACATCAGACAGTGCCTTTACGCCAGGGAAGGTCATGCAGATACCTCTCATTTCCAGTACTGCGTTGTCTTTCATTTGGGCATCCTCCCTCTACTGTTTACTGCAGAAGCGCGTATTCAGTCAAAAAAGTAATTGGCACAAACCAGCGATTAAAAAGCCAAATCATGTTTTTGGCCGTTTAACCGCTGATTTGTGAAAAGAGGGAGAAACTCATGGAGTTTCTCCCTCCTGTAAATTCACTTTATTAAAAGTATCTTACAGTAAGTATGGTGCTTTTAATTAGTAGGCGCGGCCGTCCAGGATTTCCTGAGTCATCGTAGTAGCGTACTGGCTGGTGATGCCAGGAGCGACGAAGGCCTGGTCCTGAACCAGAGTGTAGGTTGCGAACTCTTCGCCAGCTTCCATCTGACGGATGATCTCAGCAACATAAGAAGCCTGGATGGGGTTGCACTCGACGTTGCAGTGGATGTTGCCGTCCAGAGTGTGCTGCAGGCCATCGTGGGTTGCGTCGTAGGAGATGATGATGACATCGCCGTCAACACCGTAGGTCACGCCAGCTGCGTCCATGGCGTCCATGGCGCCGTAGGCTTCGTTATCGTTCTGGCAGACAACAACATTGAACTGGCCCTTGTAGGACTTCAGGTAGGACTCCATGACTTCCTGACCGCCGGTCTGGGTGAAGTCACCGGACTGGGAATCCAGGATGGTCCATTCGGGATGCTGCTCAGCAACCTTGTTGAAGCCGTTGGTACGGCCGATGGCAGCGGATGCGCCGACGGAGCCTTCGATGACCAGGATGTTGGCCTCAGCGCCGTTCAGGTACTCAGCCAGCCAGTTACCAGCCATTTCGCCTTCGACTTCGGTATCGGTGCCGAGGAATGCATCGTACATGGAGGGATCAGCGTCCACCTGACGGTCAGCAACGATGACGGGGATGCCGGCATCCTTTGCTTCCTGCAGAACAGCTTCCCAACCTGCGCTCTGAATGGGAGCCAGAACGATGTAGTCAACGTCCTGCTGGATGGAGGTACGGACAGCTTCGATCTGGACAGCGTTGTCGTTGTCGCAGTCGACGAACATCAGGTCATAGCCGTTCTCTGCGGAGAACACAGCCTGATAGTCAGCGGTGTTGGCGGTACGCCAGTCGGACTCGTGGCCGACCTGTGCGAAGCCGACGGTGATGAGGCCTTCCTCAGCAGCGGGAGCCTCGGCAGCAGGAGCCTCAGCAGCAGGAGCTTCGGGAGCAGCAGGAGCCTCAGTAGCAGCGGGCGCAGAAGCGCCGCAAGCGGTCATGGCCAGAGCCAGCGCCAGAACCAGCAGAATGCTTACAAACTTCTTCATGTTTTTTCCTCAGCTTTCTTAATTGATTTCGGGACCGGACACTTCCTTGTTTGTCAGATCCTTTGTATAAATTAAACCACATTTTTTCGTCCACGTCAATAGAATTTTGTACACATTTCATCAATTTGTATCAATGGACAATACAAATTTCAGACATTTCGGAAAGAGAACGTAAAATTTGTCCGCAAATCAGAGGATGGAACGCGGTTAGGTTTGTTTTCTTTGGATGAAGCCCGGGATTTAGTTGATTATTTTACGGTTGCCTGTCTCCGGCGCAGAAAGCTGATTCTTCGTCAACTTGCCCAGAATATTGTTAAGAACGCACAATATGAAGGCGTTTGTTTGCAGGCGGCCTCTCGCAGGATCAATAATCCCGGCTTTCGATCATCTCTTCCGTCAGCGTTTCCTTCCGGAAAACCTGTTCTTCCACATAGCTGTGCTTCTTGGGAATCTGCCCGGCTTCTCTGGCCAGGATGATTTCCTCCACCATGGGCCCGAGCAGAGGATTACATTCCACCGCCAGGGCGATCCGGCCTTCCATCACCAGATTCAGCGCATTGCGGGTTGCATCGAAGCAGATAACGTCCACATCCTTGCCGCAGACGTAGCCCCGCTGTTCCAGCGCTTCGATGGCACCGAAGGCTTCGTTGTCATTTTCGCAATAGACCACGTCAATATCCTGATCCGCCGGCAGGGCGTCCAGATACTGACACATGACTTCGTAGGATTTGGCCTGGGTGAAGTCCCCGTCCAGCTGGGTCAGAATGGTCCAGCTTTCGTTGCGAGCCACCGCTTCCTCCAGCGCCCCGGTGCGGCCCAGCTGGGCGGTAGACCCCATGGTTCCCTGGAGGTGGATGATCTCAATGGTTTCCTGACTGCGGCGGTATTTCTCCTCCATCCATGCCACAGCCTTCCGTCCCTGCCCAAAAAAGTCAGATCCCACATGGGCGGTGTACAGGGATTCATCCTCCACGGCAGCCATCCGGTCCACCAGGATCACGGGTATGCCCGCATCCCGGGCCTCCTGCAGCACAGAATCCCAGCCGGACTCACTGATGGGCAGCAGCACGATGTAGTCAACCCGCTGCTGGATGAACTTCCGCACCGCCATAATCTGGTTTTCCTGAATCTGCCGGGCATCTTCAAAAAGCAGCCGGTATCCCCGTTCTTCTGTAAAAACGGATTTCATGGACTCAGAGTTCGCCACCCGCCAGTCAGATTCCGCACCCACCTGGGAAATTCCCACCACGATCAGATCTTCTTCCACGGATTCCGGCACTGCTGCGGCGCAGCCTGCCAGCAGCACAGACAGAACAAGCACCAAGCTCAGAAATGATTTCACGGGTTCGCCTCCTTTTCGCTCAGGGGGATTCGGGCTGTGACAATGGTGCCTACCCCCTCCCCACTGGTGACGGACAGGCCGTATTCCGGGCCGAATTGCAGCCGCAGCCGCTGATTCACCGCGGAAAAGCCAAATCCCGCCTTCTTTTCATCCTCCATGTTCTGCCGCAGCTGACGCAGTTTTTCCTGGCTCATGCCAACTCCATTGTCACTGACCTCCAGAAATACGGTACTATTCTCCTGCCAGCCGCTGATGCGGATATGGCCCATGGCCCGCTTCAGCTTGATGCCGTGATACAGCGCATTTTCCACCAATGGCTGCAAGGTCAGCTTGGGCAGCATGACATGGTCCAAACCTGGATCAATGTTAATGGTATAGGTCAGAATATCCTTGTATCGGGCCTGCTGAATTTGCAGATAGCTCTCCACATGCTTCTTTTCTTCAGCCAGAGAAATTACGTCCCGGCCCTTGCTCAGGGAATGGCGGAAAAAATTGGAGAGATTGGACACCATCCGCACCGCATCCTGGGTCTTTTCTGCTTCAATAAGCCAGATGATGGTGTCCATGGTGTTGTAGAGGAAGTGGGGATTGATCTGGGCCTGAAGCAGTGCCAGCTCCGTCCGGCGAAGGCTCTCCTGCTTTTTCTGGCCCTCGCGCATCTGCTCATTGAGCCGGGTGATCATCTGCTCCATACCGGTGCTCAAGGTTTGAATCTCCCGAACCTGGGAGGGCACCGGCTGGCGCAGACTCAGGTCACCGGCGCTGACACTTTCCGCCCGCCGGGACAGATCTACCAGAGGGTCTGTGATGGTACGGCTGAGGTGCAGGCTGTAACGCAGAACCAGAATGATGGCGATGGCTGTGATCAATGTAATGGCGATAATCTCCGTAATGATCTGCTTGGTGACTTCCCGCTGGATGCTATTCAATTCCACCGCTTCATAATACAAATAGGTGTACATGTATTCCTCCACCAGGGACGTCAGCACATACACATTGTTTTCCAGCTGGGCCAGACGGTCATCATAGCTGGCGGTGTTTTGGATCTGATAAATCTTCTCTTCCAGATTTTCGCACAGATCCAGCACGCTGGAAATGGCCTGATGGCTGTTCTTCTGGATGGTGGTATTGATAAGGGACCGGGCCAGGTCCTGAGCCGCACGGACCTCTTCAATGGGAAGCCCCTCGGAATACTGGCTTTCAATGACGTAATAATACATTTTCAGGTCGATGTTGGATTTGAAGGCCTGGTTGAATTCCGAAGCCGTGCTGACGTTGTGCAGCAGGCGGGTATAGTGGCTGTTGGAAAACACCATCATGGTCAGTGCCGCAATGAGGATCACCACCAGCAACGCGCTGATGGCGATCACCAGCCGCCGCAGCCGCTTTTGGATGGAAAAAGTTTTGTTCATTTCTTTCCCTTTCTCACCCGGTAATCCCGGGGGGTGCAGCCCTGGGTCTTTTTAAAGAGGAAGCTGAAATAATGGGGGTCCTTGTAGCCCACCGCCAGGGCAATCTCGCCGGACCGCAGATCCGAACTGCGCAGCAGTTCCCGGGCCTTTTCCATCCGCTTGGCAGTGAGATATTCCACAAAGGTGGTGCCCATTTCCTGGCTGAAGACTGCGGACAGGTAGTTGGCACTGATGTTGATTTCCCGGGCCACCCGGTTCAGGGAAATGTCCTCGTTTTGGAAATTGGCATCGATGTAACTGACGGCCCCTTTCAGCAGATTTCGGTACTGGCTGCCGGAGGCCTTGTCCCGCAGTTCAATGGCCCGGAACAGAATGTCGCAAAGGAATCGCTTCAGGTCATCGACACTCACATTTTGGCCAATCAGGTCCGTGCAGGTCAGTGTGCTGAGAAAATCCCGACTGGAGATCCCCAGGTCCTGGAGAAAGCCGGTGGCAGTAAACTGGAAATTCAGCATCAAATACTGGCAGAATGGGATGGACCCCAGGGCCGCTTCCAGATGATAGAGGTACTCCTCCACAAAACCGGGGATTTCCTGCACACTGGCATTTTCCAGCACGCCGGAAATAACGGCCGGGTGGAGCCGGCTGACATCCAGCTCCGGTAAATCCGGCCCATCGCCGCTGCCAGGCAGAAGCCGCACCGAATCCGCCGTCAGGATATGCTGGGTCGGCCAAATCAGGCGGTAAGCCCAGAGCCGGGATACTTCGTCAAAACAAGCCGGCAGCTGCGCCAGCTGGCTGACTGGTGTACCCACAGCCACATACCAATTCCGTTCCGGCCCGTGAATTTCATAAAGAGACCGGACCGCATCCACGCTGCGCTGAATAAAGGGCTGCATCTGTCCGCTCCGCGCTTTGATCAAAACGGCATAAGCCGTCAGATTCCAGCGAAACAGGATATATTCCGGGTATTTCAGGAAATAAGCCACCAGACCGTCCCGGATTCGGGCACTGGCCTCGGAGTAGGATTCAGCAGTGCCCATCTGGTCCGGCACCGGGGATACCAAGGCAATGGTATAGCTCCCTGCTTCTAAATCCAGACCCATGGCGTCAGCCTGTTCCCGGATCTGCCGGTCAGTCAGCTGTCCGGACACCATTTGCTCAAAAAAGCGGCGGCGGCTGAACTGTTCATAATCCTGCGCCTCCTGCTGAAACCGGAGGATATAATCCTGCTGGGCCCGTTCCCCTTCTATTTTTGTCCGAACCTCCTGCAGCACCGTCATCAGATCATTTTTGGTGACCGGCTTCAGCAGATACCGTTCCACACCGATGCCAATGGCCTGTTGGGCATACTCAAAATCATCAAACCCCGAGAGGATGATGACCTTCATTTTGGGAAACTCCTGCAGAACCTGTTTGCTCAGAGTCAGCCCATCCATAAAAGGCATCCGGATGTCTGTGATCAGAACATCCGGCTTTGTTTCCCGGATCAGAGGCAGCGCCATTTCACCGTCACCGGCTTCCCCAACAAACTGGTAGCCGCACTGGGCCCAGGGCACTGTTTCGCGCAATGTTTCCCGGATGATGCTCTCATCCTCCACCAAAAAAACCCGCAGCATAGTCATTCTCCGATCCGTTTTTTTCCATTATAACACAGTCAAAGAGAATCTGCATCGTATTATTTCCATTTTTTCGACATTGGGAGCAAAAAACAGCACCTCCCATCGGGGCGATGCTGTTTATAATTCCGTTTGTATTTGCGTACTCCCGGATCATGGCAGTGAGATTTCCGCAATAGGCACAACGATAAAATTTCTGTTTCGCGGTAATCCCTCCTTCTGCCCAAAAGTGTGTCTCAACAGTGGTAAATAATATGCCGGCAGCGGCGCATACTATCCGTATCACAAATGACAAAGGAGCATTTTATGAGATTACAGGATAAAGTCATTCTAATTACAGCATCCACACGAGGCATCGGCTTTGCCATCGTCAAAGCCTGCGCCAAGGAGGGCGCTTTGGTCTACATGGCCGCCAGGAATATGGACCGGGCCAGAGAGGAGGCCGACCGCCTGAATCAGGATGGCTGCCGGGTTCGCTGTGTGTACAACGACGCGAAGAAGCCCGAGACCTTTCTTTCCATGGTGGCGGAAGTGGTTGCGGATGCAGGCCGGATTGACGTTTTGGTCAATAATTTTGGAACCTCCGACCCCAGAAAAGATTTGGATTTTCTGCACACCGATGCTGATGTTTTTCTGGACACCATCAGCTTGAATCTGGGTAGTGTGTTCCTGGCAAGTCAGGCTGCGGCAAAGCAGATGGCCCGTCAGGGCGGCGGAAGCATTATCAATATCTCCTCTGTGGGCGGTGTCGTTCCGGATATCTCCCAAGTCGCCTATGGAACCGGCAAGGCGGCCATCAATTATCTGACCAAGCTCATCGCCGTTCAGGGAGCAGAAAGCAAGATCCGCTGCAACGCCGTGCTTCCCGGCATGACCGCAACAGAATCTGTGGAACAGCACCTGTCAGAGGACTTCAAAACGCTGTTTCTGCGGCACATCCCCCTGAATCGAATGGGACTCCCTGATGAAACGGCCCAGGCTGTTGTTTATTTTGCAAGCGACGAATCCGCCTACACAACCGGGCAGATTTTAACTGTTTCCGGTGGTTTTGGCCTGGCATCGCCCGTCTATGGAGATTTGGGCCGGAAAGAAAACAAACGGTAAGAGAAGCGGTACACCCATGCTCCTTCCCCTCCTTCCCTCGGGAACGCAGCCATAGGGCGGTCCCCTGCCCTGCTTTTCGAATAACGTAAAAAATCCCATCCGGTGAATCCGGATGGGATTTTATTACGGAATTACTGTTCGTTCTTCTTGCGGCGCTTGTGGACCACGAGGAGAACCACCAGTCCGGCAGCTGCTACTGCCATGATAGCCACAACCGTCAGGATGTAGTCACCGGTCTTGGGAGAATCGGGATCGTGGGGAATCTCTTCCACCTTGAATTCCCATTCCAGCTCGCCGATGTTTTCCTGATAGTCGTTGCCCATGGTGATGGGAACCTCCAGATCAAGATCCAGCGTGATCTTGCCGCGGGAGTAGACGGTACCCAGGTAAACCCAGTTCGTCAGCTGTGCTTTCTGATCTGCAGGAGCGTCAAAATACACCGGATTACCGCCGCTGCGGGTGACAGTCAGGTTCATCTGGTTCAGGAACTCAGCGTTTTCTACTGCACCCTTGGCGCGCATATAAACCTTGATATGCTTGCTGAACAGGCGGGTATTGTTGATGACGATGGAATCGGTAAGGTGATCACCGGGCATCACATCTTTGAACTCCGTGAACAGATCGGTCGCAGAATGGGAGCTGCCAGGGGTAAAAATGAACTCCTGTGCTTTGCCGTCATAGGTGACGGTACCGCCAGCGGCAAAAGCAGTCATGCTCAGGCTGAATACCAACATCAGAGCCAGCAGGGAGGAAATGATTTTTCTCATGTTATGCTACCTCCTTACCATTGTGCGCCGCCGCCAGCCTGGATGGCTTCGGCAATGACATCCACGACCAGATGATAGCCCGCGGGTGTTTTATTCGCAACAGGCTGACAGGCCGTAAACAGAACGCCGGTTTGGCCTCCGGGGGCAACAGAGTTTGTGTGGGTATAAACACCGTTTACAGGTCCGGTCCAGCCATCCTTCCTCCAGGAAATGGTATAATCCGTACCTTCGGCAGGCTGTGCAGGGTAAATGTTGCGGCTATCATCCTGCCAGGTCACAACGACCCTGGCACGGATATAGGCATCCACGTTACCGGTATTCTCGATTTTGACATTCTCTTTGACACTGCCGTCGAAATCCTCATCCACCTCGATGGTAACATTGCCGGGGGTGAAGGTATTGACGACAGGATCCGTGTTGGTAAGCAGATAGGCCAGGGAGCCGCCAACGACACCAACCAGAAGGATGGCGACGGATGCAAGCAGTACAAACTGCTTGCTCCATCTGAGGCGACGCTTTCTGTTATCAGAGGAATATTTTCCGTATTTCATAAATGCCGCCTCCTTTCTTATCTCGTGGCTCCGGTAAATTTATTGGTAGCACTTGCGAAATCATCCAACCACTGATTGTTGGTCCGGGTATTCGTAAAGGTCACAGTGTTATTTTGGGCATTAGCATTCTGGATCTTGCCGGGCTTTGCCTGCGTAATGTCATACCGCCAATAGCCGCCCACTTCTTCCACCGTATAATTACCGGCAGGCAGATTCTTGATGGTCACTTGGCCATTGCCATAGATCACCACATTCATGTCAACATTGCCGCCCTTGATATTAAATACGAAGGGAGCGCCGGCATCTGCCTGATCGACACCTTGCTTAACAATCGTCAGGTCGAAGGTCTTGATATGGACGATGAAGTTCACCCGGTTATTATCTGTTGCGGAGACGGAGCCGCCTTCGAAGGTACAGCCATTGTCAGCCTCACACTTATTACGCCAGAAAGAGACATATTGTGTAATGTCGTTCTGTCCGATGGAGACGGTAACTTTAACACTGGTTTCCTGGGTCAAAGTGGGCTCGGAATTTGTAAATACCGTTCCATTGGAGGAATAGGCATAAGTCAGAGCCGGTGCCTCTCCCATGGTAGTGGTATCCGCTGCGGTTTCGCCATGCTTCCACTGGACAGAGACCAGGTTGCGATTTGTCTTTGCGGCATTGTCAAAGTTTGCCTGCTCATTGTAGGCCACAGCGGTATCCTGGAAGGTGATGACAGGCTTAAAGACGTTGATATTGCCAGTGCCTTCGCCGGTTTTCGCGGTGACAGTGCCATCGTACTTGGGGCTGACCTCCACGGAAACAGTGTAGGTGGTGTCATCGGTCAGGTCATTCAAATTCGTAAGTGTATTGCCGTCCTTATCCTTATAGGTGACGGTGATGTCCACATATTCGTACTGCCAGGGTTCCAGGCCGTAGTTATCAGCAGCCAGATTCAAATTCACGTCTCCAACCGTGACAGTGGCTCCAGATTTGATCTGATCCGCAGTCAAATCGCCCAGGAGGTAGACATTCTTATCCTCGGGGGTTACAGTGATGCTCTTGATCTCGACATCTACCTGGGGACGTTCAAAGACGAGAACAGGATTGATGGAAGAGCTATTCTCGTAAACACCGGCTTTCGTGTTGGTATAAACACCGTTGCCGCCCAGGAAGCCGTCCTTAACCTCAACGGGGAAAGAAATCACCAGTTTATTGCCGCGGTAAGTGGTAGTACCATTCGTGGTTTCTGTACCGCACCAGTTTTCACTGAAATTAAAGCCGCTGACATCCACCTGGTTGTTGTTGATAGTGGCCTTTGCGCCCATCGAATCGGTGTTCTTGCTCCACTGGTTCTCACCGGTGTACTGGTAAGTTTCCAATGTGATGCTAGCAGTGGTTGCACCTTCAGGCAGGGTAAACTGCGGAGCAATAATATCTTTAATGACAGCCTTTTCATCCAAGGTGGTGGCAGAACCGCCGGACTCGATGTTGTCGGCAATCTGCTTGAAGATGTTGCTCAGGGTGTTGCTATCCGCAGCGGAGAGGTAGTAGCTGGGGGTCTGGGGTGTGCCCTTGTTGTCGGACAGATTCTGCATGAACCAGTTGGCCTTTTGGGTGTCGGTTCCGTTTTTGCTGCCAGCACTGGTTGCGTCTGCGCCATCGAAAATACCGACAGAGTAGACATTTG
>JBJDYI010000209.1:0-1776 GCA_051867165.1 Faecousia sp.
GCCCGTGCTGAAGCGTTGCAGAACGCTGGGCGTTTCTCCTGCCGCAATGGGTTACAACAAGACTTCCAACAAGAACCCCGGCGGCCAGAGAAGAGCTAAGAAGTCTGAGTATGCTACTCAGCTGACCGAGAAGCAGAAGGTCAAGTTTGTTTACGGTATCCAGGAGAAGCAGTTCCGGAACTACTACGAAAAGGCTACCCGTCATGAAGGCAACACCGGTGAGAACCTGCTGTCTCTGTGCGAGCGTAGACTGGACAACGTTGTTTACCGTCTGGGCTTTGCCAACTCCCGTCGCCAGGCTCGCCAGCTGGTGAACCATGGCCACTTTACCGTCAATGGCAGCCGCGTCAACATTCCCAGCTACCTGATCAAGACTGGTGATGTGATCGCTGTCTGCGAGAAGAGCGCTTCCAATACCTTCTTCAAGACTCTGAAGGAGCAGGACGCTTTTGTTGCTGCCCCCAAGTGGCTGGACCGTGATAAGAATACCCTCCAGGGTAAGGTTATTGCTATGCCCACTAAGGCTGATATCGACTTTGATATCGCTGTGCACCTCATCGTCGAGTTGTACTCCAAGTAATAATTTCCCCCCTGTCTGTACGCATGTTTGTCTTGTGGGGAGATTTCTCCCCACACTATTAAGGAGGGTTTTGATTCATGGTAGAAATTGAAAAGCCCCGCATTACCTGTCTTGACTCCGTCGAGGATCCCTCTTACGGCAAGTATGTCGTAGAGCCTCTGGAGCGTGGTTACGGCATGACCCTGGGCAATTCCCTGCGCCGGATCATGCTGAGCAGCCTGCCTGGCTACGCAGCCACTTCCGTGAAAATCCAGGGCGTCCAGCACGAGTTCTCCACCATCCCCGGTGTTACCGAGGATGTGACCGAGATCGTTCTGAATGTGAAGCGGATCACACCCAAGCTGCACTGCGCCGGTGTCAAGACTGTGCATATCGATGCAGTTGGCCCCTGTGAGGTCACCGCAGGCGATATCAAGGCAGATGCTGAGGTTGAGATTCTGAACCCCGAGCTGCATATCTGCACGCTGGGCGAAGATGCCACTTTCAATATGGAGATCACCCTGTCTCAGGGCCGCGGTTATGTTTCCTCTGACCGGAACAAGACTGCACAGACTGTCATCGGTGTGATTCCCATTGACTCCATCTATTCTCCCGTTACCAAGGTGAATTACACGGTGGAGCCCACTCGAGTCGGCGATAAGACCGATTTCGATAAACTGACCATTGAGGTCTGGACCGATTCTACCATCTCTGCCAAGGATGCTTTGTCCCTGGGTGCCAAGATCCTGAGTGATCATCTGACAGTGTTCACCAACCTGTCTGATTCCGTCAGCACCTCCTCCACCGTTGTGGAGAAGACCGCTGACCGCCCTGATGCAAAGCTGTCTATGACCATTGATGAGTTGGATCTGTCCGTCCGGAGCTTCAACTGCCTGAAGCGCGCCAACATCAACACCGTTGCCGATCTGATCAACAAGACCGGCGAGGACATGATGAAGGTCCGTAACATGGGTAAGAAGTCCCTGGATGAGGTTCAGAAGAAGCTGGAGATGATGGGTCTGTCCCTGGCCAGCGAAGAACCTGGCAGCAACAACTAAGCTTTTAACCTTTTAAAAAGGAGGAAACGTTCATGTTCGGCACTCGTAAGCTGGGTAAGACCAGCGCACAGAGAAAGGCCCTGCTGCGGCAGCAGGTTACCGACCTGCTGGAGAATGGCAAGATGGAGACCACCTTCTATCGTGCCAAGGAAGTGCAGC
>JBJDYI010000210.1:0-26606 GCA_051867165.1 Faecousia sp.
TAGGTCAAATTGCGTCAAACTATATCAAACAGAAAAACCCCGAAATCCGGAGATTGCGGGGTTTTCGCATCTTTTTCGAAGTAAAAAGTTGAGATTTAGCGCTTGGAGAACTGAGGAGCGCGACGGGCGGCTTTGAGGCCGTACTTCTTTCTCTCCTTCATTCTGGGGTCGCGGGTCATGAAGCCGGCGGCCTTCAGGGAAGCGCGGTACTCGGGGTTCAGGACAACCAGAGCACGGGAAATGCCGTGACGGATAGCGCCGGCCTGACCAGAAACGCCGCCGCCTGCGACGGTGACAACGACGTCGACCTTGCCAACCAGGTCAGTGGTGACCAGGGGCTGACGGACGATCAGCTTCAGGGTCTCCAGACCGAAGTAGTCGTCGATGTCGCGGCCGTTGATGATGATGGAGCCGGTGCCGTTCTCGTAAACGCGAACACGGGCAACGGAGGACTTACGACGGCCGGTGCCGTAAAAATACTTCTTCTTGCTCTCGTACATTCTAAGTTACCTCCAATTAGTCCAGGGTCCAGGCTTCGGGCTTCTGGGCAGCGTGGTTGTGCTCAGCGCCCTTGTACAGATGCAGACGGGTCATGGCATTGCGGCCGATGGTGTTCTTGGGCAGCATACCCTTGACAGCCAGCTCCATGGCGTAGTCGGAGCGGGTGTTCATCATGTCGCGGGCCTTGGTTTCCTTCAGGCCGCCGATCCAGCCGGACACACGGTAGTACTTCTTCTGCTCCAGCTTTTTGCCGGTCAGAATAGCCTTGTCGGTGTTGATGATGATGACGAAATCGCCGCAGTCAACGTTGGGGGTGAAGTCAGCCTTGTGCTTGCCGCGCAGGATGTTGGCAGCGGTAACAGCGGTACGGCCCAGGGGCTTGCCGGCTGCATCGATGACATACCACTTGCGCTCCAGGGTCTCCTTCTTCAGCAGAGTAGTGGACATTATGCGTTCCTCCAATTAGGTAATTTATTTTGACATTCTTTTGTACTTGAAGTACAATATCTTCAAATCGCTTGATTCTTATACCATAACAAAATTCCATTGTCAACACTAATTTTTTGAAAATTTCTGAAAACCGGAAAGAACTCTTGAATTCTCTCAAATGCTCTTGAATACTCCCGTTTTCTCACAACTCATTTTTGCGTTATTTAGGAGGAAAATTGAACAATGCAAAAGCTGATGGGCCTGGTCCGCCGATGCGTGGACGATTATAACATGATTGCCGAAGGTGATAAAATCGCTGTGGGTGTCTCCGGCGGCAAGGATTCTCTGGTGCTGCTGGTGCTGCTGGCGGGACTGCGGGAATATTTTCATAAACCCTTTGAACTCCACGCCATTACCATTGACATGGGCCTGGGGATGGATTATTCCGGAGTAAGCAAACTCTGCGAGGAAATCAACGTGCCCTACCATGTTATAAAGACGGAGATTGCCCCCATTATTTTTGACCACCGGAAAGAGAAGAATCCCTGCTCCATGTGCGCAAAGATGCGCCGGGGCGCATTGAACCAGGCCATTCTGGATCTTGGACTCAACAAGCTGGCCCTGGGTCACCACTATGATGATGCGGTGGAGACCTTTATGATGAACCTGCTGTTTGAAGGCCGCATCGGCTGCTTCCAGCCTGTGACCAATTTGGACCGCACCGGCATCATTCAGATTCGGCCCATGCTCTATATCCACGAGAAAACCGTGGATAATTTTGCAATCCGAAAAGGGCTGCCGGTGGTGGAAAACCGGTGCCCTGTGGACAAGATCACCAAGCGTGCAGAGGTGAAGGAGCTGATCTATTCCCTGAGCCAGACCTATCCGGATCTGAAGGAGCGGATCTTCGGTGCCATGCAGCGTTATCCACTGCCCGAATGGGAGCCTCAGGGGAGATATAAGCGACCGAAGGAGCAGGAATAATCCGGTACAGTCACGGGGATGACAGGTATATTTTTCCTCTGTTTGGGGTATCTTCTCCTTATCGGAGGTGGGAAGATATGGTAAAGGGTATTTCCCGACAGGTCATTGTGGTACAGGCGCCGGAGCCAAAACTGTTTGAACAGGCCATTTTTATTCTGAAAGACAACATGGGGGAGGGCATTACCGATGAAGCCCTGCTGAAGGAAGCACAACAGGTGATTGGGTTGCCGGACAAAGCATCCCGGAAACGGAGAATCTGGCTTTACGGGATGTTCTGGGCCGCCGCAGGTGCCATGGCAACAGGGGCTGCGTGGATTGTAACACTCTTGATTTTCTGAGAGAAATAGGGTAAAATACAAAGAATATTTTTTCACAGTAGAAAGAGAGAACCTATGCAAATCGGCAAGATTGAAGTGAAAAATCCGGTGTTCCTTGCCCCGATGGCAGGGGTCACCGACTGGGCCTTCCGTACCATCTGCGCCCAATTGGGTGCCGGGGTAACAGTGACGGAAATGGTATCCAGCCGGGCACTGGTGTACAAGGATCAGAAAAGCGCCAAACTGCTGCGGAAAAATGAGGGCAGCCTGTGCGGTGCCCAGATTTTCGGCAACGATCCGGCCATCATGGCGGAAGGCGCCCGGTTGGCGTTGGAAATTTCCGGCTGTGATTTTATTGACATCAACATGGGCTGTCCCATGCCCAAAATCGCCAATTCCGGCGACGGGTGCGGCCTGATGCGGACCCCCGAACTGGCTGGGGAGATTCTGTCCGCCGTGGTGAAGGCGGTGGAGGTCCCTGTCACCGTCAAGTGCCGTCTGGGCTGGGACAAGGGCAGCATCAATGTGCTGGACTTTACCAAGCGGATGGAGGACAACGGCGCTGCCATGGTGGCAGTCCATGGCCGGACCCGCAGTATGCTGTACACCGGCGTGGCGGACTGGGATTATATTCACAAAGTCAAGGATAACCTGTCCATTCCCGTCATTGCAAACGGTGATATCACCGGCGGGGAAGCTGCCGTCAAGTGTCTGAAGCGCACCGGAGCGGATGGTGTCATGATCGGCCGCAGTGCCTTTGGCGATCCCTGGATTTTTCAGGAAGTGGGTGCCGCCCTGGCTGGGGAGGAATATCCCGGACGGCCCATCCTGCGGGACCGGATTGCCGTTGCCGTTCAGCAGTTTCAGCTGTCGGAGCAGGACCATGGGGAGAAGATTGCCTGCCTGGAAGCCAGGAAACACTTTGCCTGGTATCTGCGGGGTGTCAGCCATGCCAGCTTCTACAAGCGGGAGATTTCCAGCCTGAACACCATGGAGGACATCTACCGGGTGGCCAAAGACGTGGTCCGGGATTTGAAATAATTGACAAGCATAGATAGAGAACCGCTCCATATCCTAACCCGAGAGGTGAAGGTATGAAGCGGTTTTTGGTTTTGTTGCTTCTGTTTCTGATTTTGGCAGCGGTGCCTGCCCGGGCGGATACCATCCGGTGGGTGGATTTTCAGGTGCCCTATGAATCATTGAAATACGCCATGGAGCAGGACATTGCCACCTTTGAGGAAGAAAAGCATATCTCCTGGATTGATTCGCTGGCGGTGGCTGCCTGCCGCACCGGAGGCAGCTGCGGCCTGACCTCCGTCAAACAGGCAGTGCGGGATCTGAAGCAGGACAAAGACCCGGAGGAACTGCTGGGCAGTCTGTATAAATATTATGGCTATTACCGGCAAAGCTATGAAGCGGTTCTGGGAGGGATGCTGGGCAGCTTCTCCATCGAAAAGGATGGCGAAACAAAAAGCAGCTATGGCTTGAAAGCCTTTTCTCCCATTGCCGCGGGCTATGGTTACAGCCATTGCGATGATTTTGGCACCGCCCGCTCCTTCGGATTCAAGCGAAAGCACCTGGGCCACGATATGATGGGCGCCTCCGGCACCCCCATTGTGGCGGTAGAAGGGGGCGTGGTGGAGGCCCTGGGCTGGAACCGGTATGGCGGCTGGCGGGTGGGAATCCGCTCCTTTGATGGCATGCGGTACTATTATTATGCCCATCTGCTGAAGGACAGGCCCTTCCCTCCGGATCTGGCAGTGGGAGACATGGTCCAGGCGGGAGATGTCATCGGGTTTATGGGACGGACGGGGTATTCTGACAAGGAGAATGTAAACAACATTGAGACGGTTCATCTGCATTTTGGGATGCAGCTGGTATTTGACGAAAGCCAGAAGGAGTGTAACTCTGAGATCTGGATCGATGTCTATGACATTGTCCGGCTGCTGGAGTCCCACCGCAGCAGTGTCCGGAAAACCCCGGAGGGCTGGCAAAGACTGTATCCTTATCAGGATCTGGATGTGGAAGAATTCGAGCCGAAAAAAGTGCCGGAGTGATCCGGCACTTTCTGTTATCGTTTGATGGAATATTCCACAGGGGTATTGGCCGGCAGCTCCAGCAGCTGCGGATGCTCCAGCAACTCTTTCACCAGAGCCACGGTGCCGGAATAGTAGTAGCCATCGGCAATGCGCTCATCCAGGGTGATGCCAAGGGGAATCACTTCATGAACGTCGGCATTTCCGGCCTGGTCATACTCCGCCTTCATAAACTTTTTACCCACCACGACGAAACAGGAGTTGGTGCCCCAGTTTGCCAGATGGTGGTAGCCGCCGGGCAGGCCGATGGAGCCCAGATTGGTCAGAAAAATAGCGGCATGGTTGGGATCGGAACCGATGAGGGCTTCCGGCGCCCAGCCGTACTTGTCCAGCCACAAAACGGTCTTGACAACTGCGGTCAGCAGCCATTGGGGGAGCTTGGAAATAATATCCATGGCGCCGGTGGAAGTATCCTTTTCCTCACTGCTCCGGCCCTGGTGAATGACCCGCATGATCTTTTGGTGGAAGGATGCCAGAGTTTCCTCCGGATCATAGTCAAAAAAGGCCAGAGCTTCCGTGGCCCGGTCCGAAAACTGCTTTTTCACCACAAAAGCAATGGTGACATTTTTCCGCTGGAACATTTTGCTGCCCACAATAAACCGGTTCATCCGGGGCCGCAGAATAAAGGCTTTGCCGATGGCGGCGCTGATCAGATGAAACGCTGTGTATTTATCAGAAGTGCGGCCTTCGTTCAGCTGTTCCAGATAAGCGTTCAGGGGACGGGTATCGATGTCCACATTGATATAGGCTTCGTTGTCTGCCCGGTTGGGCATCAGATCGGGCATGATCCGGTTCATGGCGGGAATGTCCTTCAGCCAGATGCCGTCCTTCCGGTCACCCCATTTTCTCTGGGTATTTTCCATAAAAACCTCCGTGATAGGTTAAATGTCCCGTTTATCATACCAGAACCGGCCCAACCTGTAAAGGAAATATTTTGACAGGATTTCAAAGGAGGCTGTGCTACCATAGCGTCGGAGGGATGACAATGAATGGATGGGGCAAGGATCTTCTGATTTCCCTGATGGTGGGGTTGGTGATTCCGGGAGTTGTATTAAAGGGAGCGGTTGTCATGACCGCGCAGGAAGCGCCGGAACCGACGGCAGGTAATTCGTTGGTTTCCCTGCCGGTGAAGGTGCGCGGACCGGACGGTGCTGTCCGGGAAGGGGATTTGGAGGAATATCTGGTGGGAGTGGTACTGGCGGAAATGCCGGCCTCCTTTGAGACGGAAGCGTTGAAAGCCCAGTCGGTGGTGGCCCGGACCTACGCCCGGAAGGCATACGAAACCGGGGGCAAGCACGAGGATGGCAGTGTCTGTACCGTCCCGGAATGTTGTCAGGGATATGTGTCGGAGGAGGAGTATTTGCGGCAGGGGGGCCTGGAGGCGGATGTAGCCAAAGTCAGAGAGGCCGTGACGGCTACCGCAGGGCAGGTGCTGACCTATGAGGGGGAACTCATTGAAGCAACCTATTTTTCCTGCTCCGGGGGCAGCACGGAAGATGCGGTGGTCGTCTGGGGGACAGACTATCCCTATTTGCAGTCGGTGGACAGCCCCGGAGAAGAGGAAGCGGCCCATTACCGGGAGAAAACGGTGTTTGCACCGGAGGAAGTGGAAGAAAAACTGGGGGTGGAACTGGCGGAGGATCCCACCGACTGGATTGGCAAGGTGTCCTATACCGCAGGCGGCAGTGTGGAGAGCGCGGTGATCGGCGACCGGTGTTTTACGGGAACCGAAATTCGCAGACTGCTGGGGCTTTACTCCGCGGCTTTCACGGTGGTGGCGGAACCCGATGCCGTGACATTCACCACAAAAGGCTACGGCCACCGTGTGGGGCTGAGCCAGTACGGCGCGGATGCCATGGCAGTCAAGGGATATAGCTACCGGGAAATCCTGGCGCATTATTATCAAAGTACGGAATTGGTGTCTGAAACGGATATTCCATGAACACGCATCATTCGGCCGAACAGAACATTCTCACAGAAAGATCCTGTCAGATATTCCTCCGGGGTTTTGCATATCATTTACAGATTGTTTTCTTTCCAAAGATTGTAAAACGTGATATTTTCTGCTATAATATGGAGGAAAATTGTGCAAAATCACCTGAGGAGGTGGCTCGATGAATCTGAAGATCGATGGAAGAACGGTTTGCGCGGTACCGGACAGGAGCCTTCTGGAGATGGTTCAGCAGCTTGACCTGGCCGGATCCAGCCTGGCTGACCGGCCTCTGGCTGCCAAGATCGCCGGCGAGGTGTTTACGCTGAATTATATTCCGGTGCGCAGCAAGGATGCAGCCGCCGACCGGCCCTCGATCCGCCGGGCCATGGAGGCATCCGGCGGCGAAGTGCGGCTGCTGCGCTACATGGATGAAGCCGGCAAGGAATGTTACCTGCGGACAGCCTGGTTTGTGATCTTCTTGGCCATGCGACAACTGTGGCCGGAAGCCACGGCAAAAATGAATTGTACCCTGGGCAGCAGTGTTTATATTGAGGTGAAGGATGCCCCTTCTTTTTCCAGCGCTGCCCTGAAAAACCAGATCCGGCAGATCGTAACTCAGGACATTCCTCTGATCCGCCGCCGGGTCCCGCTGGCGGAAGCCATGGCCCGGTATCAGAAGGACAACCAGCCGGATAAGGCCCGGCTGCTGTCCTGGCGGGAGCAGGACTATTTTGATGAATATGCCTACGGCGATTTCGCCGATTACTACTACGGGGAAATGATGCCCTCTACCGGATATCTGACGGTGTGGGACCTGCTGAGCGCCGATGGAGGCTTCGTTTTTGTCTACCCCGATGACCAAAATCCGGACACACTGGCGGCGGTGCCGGCCATGCCCAATTTTTTCAGCGTCTTTTCGGAAGGGGAGCGCTGGTGCACCCTGATGGAGTGTGAAACCGTGGCGGACCTGAATGATCTGGTCAACAGCGGCAGGATCCGGGAACTGATCCGGGTGAATGAAGCCCTCCATGAAAAACGGTATTCCCAGGTGGCGGACATGGTCTGTCAGCGGGGGGCCAAAGCCGTTCTGCTGGCAGGGCCCAGCTCCTCGGGAAAGACCACTTCCGCCAACCGGCTGGCCACCCAACTGCGGGTCCATGGGAAAAAGCCCATTCTGATGAGTCTGGATGATTATTACATCGACCGGGACAAAATTGCCCCCGGTCCCGATGGAAAACTGGATTTGGAGCATATCAACACCCTCGATTGTGACCTGTTCCGGGAGGATCTGGCGAAACTGCTGTCCGGAGAGGAGGTTGCGCTGCCCAGCTTTAATTTCCTCACAGGCAGACGGGAGTGGCTGGGACATAAAATGCAGCTGCATCCGGACTCTGTCATTATTGTGGAGGGCCTTCACGGACTGAATCCGGTGATGCTGCCGGAGCAGGTGGAACCGCATCTGATTTTCCGCCTGTATGTGAGCCCGCTGCTCCCCCTGAATCTGGACAATCACAACCGGATTCCCACCAGCTATCTCAGACTGTTACGGCGGATTGTGCGGGACTATGAGACCCGGGGATCTTCTGTTCAGCGGACCATCTCCATGTGGGACAGCGTCCGAGCCGGTGAAAAACGGTGGATTTTCCCATACCAGGAAAATGCGGATGTGATTTTCAATTCCTCCACCCTCTATGAACTGGCAGTGCTGAAGCGGCATATTTTCCCGCTGCTGCAGGCTGTGGGGCCGGAGGACGACTGCTACGAAGAAGTGCGAAGCATTGTCAAGATCCTGAATTATGTGCAGGAAGCCGATGTGGACGATGAAATCCCGCCCACCAGCCTGGTTCGGGAGTTCATTGGCGGCAACAGCTTTTATCGCATTTAATACAAAGGCCTTGCGTAATTCTGACCTTCTATGAAAATGTTTCATTGCGTAGAATGAAACATCGTTATCAATAATTTGTCTGAAAACCATGGATAACCTCCTGATGCAGCTGGTTCCCCGGCCTGCATCAGGAGGTATTTTTTGTTTCTTTCGACAGAAAACAACAGATATTAAATGAAAACATTTCTATGAGAAAATACAAGTCGTGTACACTATATGAAAGGAGGACAACAGCTTATGGTTGATTTTTCGCAGAGATTAAAGCAGCTTCGGCGGGACAAACATTTGACCCAGGCGCAGGTGGCGGAACGCATTGGTGTCACAGCATCCATGGTATCCAGCTACGAAACGGATATCCGTCTGCCCTCCTTCGAGGTAATGATTCGAATCGCCGACCTGTTTGGTGTGACGGTGGACTATCTGGTGCGCCGGGAGAGCAAGCGGCTGATTGACATTTCAGACTTGACCGATGAGGAGGCGGCTTTGGTTTGCGGCATGGTTGATGTGCTGAAGAACCGGAAATGATCCGGTTTTGTCATACAATGCGGCAGGGAATGGAACATTGCTCTGTCCGCGTCATATAAAAATATTATTTTTTCAAACGGAGGAAATATGAAAATATTAAAAGCAATTAAACACGCAATTGTAATGAATGACCAGATTGCGGGACTGTCCACCGTCAGCTTGACGGTCCGGCTTGGCCTGGCTGTGGCAGCCGGCATTTACATTTATTTTATCTATCGGATCAATGCGAAAAGCGGTTTTTACAACCGGTCATTCAACAAATCTCTGGCGGTTCTCCCTGTGATCACCGCTGGAATCATTTTGGCCATGCAGGTCAATGTGATCGTTTCTCTGGGCATGGTGGGCGCGCTGTCCATTGTCCGTTTCCGAAACGCTGTGAAGGACAGCATGGATCTTTGCTATCTGTTCTGGAGTATCAGCATGGGCATCATTGCTGGCACCGGATTGTTTGAACTGGCACTGTTTGTCAATGTTTTCATCACGATCCTGGTGCTGTTTCTGGATTTGCTGCCCTCTTTCCGGGCCCCCTGTGTTCTGGTGATTTCTGCCGGACGGGAAACCGGAGATGAAGCGCTGCTGGCGGCTGTCAAAAAGCACAGCACCAGGGTAAAGGTCAGAAGCAGAAATGTCAGCAAGCGGGGCGTGGAATGGGTGATTGAACTGTGGACCAAAGAAGATGCCGCTCTGACGGACGATGTCCTTGCGGTGGAGGGTGTTTCCGGCGCCAATTTGCTGACCCACGATGGAGACATCCGGTTCTAAGGGAGCATTGCCCATGGATTACCGTGTAGAAAACAAATACCTGATATCCGACGCGGAGATTGCGGTACTGGAAGCCAGGCTGAAAACGGTCATGGAGCCGGACGCCCATCAAGAGGGAAGCTGCTATGAGATCCGCAGCCTCTATTTTGATGATTTGCAGGACAATGGCATGGCGGAGAATGACACCGGCCTGGACTGCAGGAAGAAGTACCGGATCCGGATTTATGATCCAGCGGCAGATGTGATTCACCTGGAGATCAAGGAGAAGACATCCGGCCTGACCAAAAAGACATCCTGCAGCCTGACCTGGAAGGAAAGCCAGCAGATTCTGGATGGAACCATACCCTTTCAATTTGACAGCAGAGCGCCCTTGAACAAGCTGCTACTGCAGATGCGGTGCAGTAAAATGGAGCCCAAAGCCATCATCACCTATGAGCGAACGGCGTATGTACATCCGACGGGCAATGTCCGGATCACCTTTGATCGAAATATTCTGGCCAGCAAATACTGCGAAGAGTTCTTTGAGGAGCAGGTTTCCGGTCTGACACCCGTGCTGCCTGCGCGGATGCATGTGCTGGAAGTAAAGTATGATGAATTGCTTCCGGATCACATTGCCCAGCAATTGCAGATTGGTACCTTGCGGCAGACGGCCTTTTCCAAATACTATCTTGGAAGAATCGCACTGCAGGGAGATTTTTTAATCGATTAATCCCGGGAGAGGTTCAAGGATGAATGGTAAAACAATGTTAAGATGGGGAATGTTGCTTGTGGCAGTCTTCTTGATAGGACTGACGGTAGAAACAGTTCTCCAGGAGAACCCTCAGGGAGAAACCTGTATGGGTGTTGAGATCCTGTCCCAGGAGGAAATGGCGGAAATCGGCACATATACACACAGGGATTACAGCAAATATCTGAGAGTCGGGGAGGAACTTGCTGCGGTTGACCGGGACCGGGATGTGATCTACATTTCTCAGAAAATTGATGAGACTACCAGGGTCCGGGACCTTGCCGGCAAGCTGTCTTTGGATATTCCGGGTCGGAAGCTGTCTTTTGCGCCGGATGAGAATTGGGAAGACCTCAGCAATGCAGTTCGAACCGGCCATGGGTTTCAGCTGCTGATTTCGGATTTTCAGAATACATATATGCGGTATGATGTGGTGTTTACCACATTGCCGGTCATCTCTCTTCAAGGAGATGTGTGGTACAGGGATTCTGAGGCACGGAATGTGATGGCAGGCAAGTTTACACTATGGGATCCGGAAGCGGATGGAAGGTATTCAGACCCAGTTCAAACCAGCCGTGTAAACTTCAAAGTTCGGGGAAGATCTACCCGCAATATGGAGAAAAGTCCATGGAAACTGTCAATGAAGAGCTGGGATGGCGCGAACCAGAATTTGGATCTTCTGGGGATGGGATCGGACGACGATTGGATTCTGAATTCCATGTGCATGGATGACTGCAAAGTGCGGGAAAAGCTGTTTATGGATCTCTGGAATGAAATGGCGGCCGGGACAGACTACGATGATCCCATGTCTCAGGGGAAATATGTGGAGGTGCTGCTGAACGGCTCCTACAGTGGTCTGTATCTGCTTCAGCGCCGGGTGGATGCAAAATATCTGGAGCTGGACACAGATCAGGTTTTGGTGAAAGTATCTTTTGAGGGAGATGACCTTTTCTATGATTTCTCGTCTCCTTCCGGCAGAACAGTCGACCGTGAAACGCTGAGTTCCATTTTTAGGAGCCAGAATTATGCGGACTTTGACAAGGAAAACTTTATAGATGTGAACCTGTTTTTGCAGGCTTTCTCAGCGGTAGACAATTGCTATTTTAATAATATGTACTATCTGTTCCAGTTCTCCGGGGAGGATATCTCGGTTCGGATGGTGCCGTGGGACACGGATATGTCTCTGGGGTTAATCTGGAGCGAAGAACTCGATGGCTTTGACTATCGCTATGATTATAGCCTGAAGGCAAATATGTATCGCACCGAAACGGAAGGGATGATAGCCCTGCATCCGGGACTCTATCAGGATTTCCGGACGCGTTGGTTCGAGCTGAGAGAAACGGTTCTGGACCAGGAACTTGTGTTCGCGTATTTGGATGCGTACCTGGCACAGCTGAAAACGAGCGGTGCGGATGTCCGGGATGTTGAACGATGGGGCCTTGTCTATGGAGGAGAGGACACCGTGGAAGAATTGTATCGATATATCGAAGACCGATTTGCATCTTTGGATCTGTATTTTGCGGAAGAATCACGCGCTTTTTCAGAGGATATTTCACGATTTATACTAGAATTACAATAAAGAACCCCGGAATGTAGTCACATTCCGGGGTTAAATATTTTGTGATCAGACAATGGGGAGAGCAGGGGCAGGGAAGTTCAGCAGCAGACTGAACAGCACACACAGGGCGATGCAGGCAAAGGCTGTAACCATCCACAGACTGCGGCGCTTCACAAATTCGCCGGTCATATACAGCCATCCCAGGCATAAAAGCGATCCAAAAATGGAGATAATAGCGGTTATCACCTTGAAAATCATCCAGCCCTTGCCGGCGCAGACCAGAAACAGCACAAAGACAAGCAGGTCGGCCAGGATGACCTTGGTCATCAAGCTCTCCATTTCACGATAACGGTTTCGTTTTGCCACAGTACATCCCTCCGAAAATCATTATGTAGGCCTATGATAACATGCCGGACAAAAAAATGCAATCCTTTCTCAAAGAAATCTCTAAATTTTACTGGCCACTTGCGTTGCGTCAAAAAGAATGGTATAATACTTAAAATTATACCTTTCTCTTAGAGGAGATACTATGGCACAACCGCAATACCGTTTGGAGGGCATCGTTCGCACCCGAACAGAAACCCTGGAAGACTTTGAGGGCCCTCTGGATGTTATTTTTCTGCTGCTGAGCAAGAACAAAATTGATATTCAGGATGTGTCCATCACAGCCATCCTGGAACAGTATCTGGCCTATCTGGATGAGATGAAACGTCTGGATATGGAAATTGCCAGTGAATTCATCACCATGGCCTCTCATCTGATGTTGATCAAAACGAAAATGCTGCTGTCGGCAGCGGAACAGGCCGAGGCGGAAAGCGAACTGGATCTGTTGCGCCAGTCTCTGGTGGAGCGCAAACGGAAGGAAGCCATGGACCAGATTCGTCTTGCCGTTGCGGAACTGGAACCCCGCAATGAGATCGGACGTTGTCTCTTTGCCAAAGAGCCGGAACCCCTGCGCCGGGATCAGACCTACCGCTATCAGCATGATGTGTATGACCTGCTCCGGGCGCTGGATATGATTACGGAGCGAAACGAACGGGCCTTGCCTCCCCCGGCCACAAATTTCATGGGCATCGTGGGCAAGGAGCCCTATCCCATTGGCCGAAAAACCGGTGAGGTCCTGCGTCAGCTGATGCTGCGGGGCGTGGAACGGCTGAAGAATCTGTTTCGGGGAAACAGGAGCCGGTCCGAAGTGGTGGCTACTTTCCTGGCGGTGCTGGATCTGTGCAAAACCAATGCCGTGACCCTGGAAGATGACATTACCGGTGAAAATCCCAATGTCCGGCTGCTGGACAATACCAAACAGAAGGAGATGACCTGATGGAACTGGAAGAACTGAAACGGGCCATTGAGGCCATTCTCTTTGCCGCCGGCGAACGGATCGACATTGCCCGCCTCAGTGCCGCGCTGGAAACCGATGAGCATGAGATCGAATCCGCTGCGGACGCGCTGTCGGATACCTATGCTTTTGAACGCCGGGGCATCCGCATTGTCAAGCTGGAAAGAGGCTATCAGATGGTCTCCGCCGGGGAAATGGCAGATTATGTGACCAGGGCGCTGGAGACCCGGAAGCCCCCAAAGCTGTCCTCGTCTCAGCTGGAAACCCTGACCATCATTGCTTATTATCAGCCGGCCACCAAAGCCATGGTGGAGCAGATCCGGGGTGTGGACAGCGCATACTCCGTGGCAGCGCTGATAAATAAAAAACTCATTGAAGAGGCGGGCCGCCTGAATGTGCCGGGCCGTCCCATTCAATATAAAACCACCCCGGATTTTCTCCGGACCTTTGGCCTGCGGTCTCTGGAAGAGCTGCCTCCCATTGACAAAATCTCCTTTGGGGAGCCGGTGGAATTGCCGGAGCAGCCCCAAGGAGCAGAGGAGGTCTAAATGGGCTGGCTGATGGCCCTGGGCATCCTTCTTCTCCTGGCAGTGATTCCTGTGGGACTCCGGATCCGCTACAATGCAGACGGCCTTCTGGTGAAAGTCATTGCCGGTCCCGTGAAAATTACGGTATTGCCCCGGCCCAAAAAAGAAAAGAAGAAAAAAACAAAAAAGAAAACAGAATCAGCGGCCTCGGAGGAAGATAATCTTCCCAAACCGCCCCAGCCTCCCAAATCCCCCAAGGAAAAGAAATCCAAAGGGGAGCAAGGCGGCAGCCTGCTGGATTTCCTGCCGCTGGTGAAGATTGCCTTAGACTTTCTGGGAGATTTCCGGCGGAAACTTCGGCTGGATCATCTCTATCTGCGGCTGATCCTGGCGGAAGAGGATCCCTGTGACCTGGCGGTGCATTACGGCCAGGCCTGGGCGGCCCTTGGCAATCTGATGCCCCGGCTGGAGCAATGGTTTGTCATCAAAGAACGGGACGTTGAGGTGGAGTGTGACTTTGAAGCCTCACAACCCCTGGTGATTGCCCATCTGGATCTGACCATCACCATTGGCAGGCTGTTCCTGTCCACCGGCAGATTTGCAGTGCGGGCATTGAAAGAATACTGGAACATCAAGAAGAAACGAAAAGGCGGTGCAGTAAAATGAGTCAGAAACTTCCCAATATGCTGGAAGGTACCATTCAGAAAATCCGTGAGATGGTGGATGTGAATTCCGTCATCGGCGAGCCCATCACCACGCCCGACGGCGTGACCATCATTCCTGTGTCCAAGGTCAGCGTCGGCTTTGGCGGGGGCGGCAGTGATTTTGTCAAGAATACCGGTGCAGACAATCCCTTTGGCGGCGGCGTGGGCGGCGGTGTCAAGGTGACGCCGGTGTGCTTCCTCATCGTCAAGGACGGCAATGTCCGTATGATGCCGGTGGCAGCGCCTGCCAATACCACTGCCGACCGGATCGTGGAGATGGTGCCCGATACCCTGGACAAACTCACCGCTTATCTGGATTCCAGGAAGGGCAACGCCTGATACAACAGACTGCGGAACATTCGATACGATTGGAATGTTTTTTCTCATTCGGGGCAACCTAGTCCCGGGTGAAGAACATGAAACGATTATTCGCCACAGCGGCGGCTGGATTGCTGGCCGCCGCTGTGCTTTTGCCGGTACAGGCCCATGCCCTGTCGGCGCAGAAGGCCTATGTGCTGGATGCGGTCAGCGGCCGGGTGCTGCTGGAGAAAAATGCCGATCAGCAGAGCCTGATTGCCAGCACCACCAAAATCATGACCGCACTCCTTGTCTGTGAGCAGTGCAATGTCCTGGACCGGATGCGGATCCCCAAAGAGGCAGTGGGCATTGAAGGTTCCTCCATGTATTTGCAGGAAGGGGAGATCCTGACCATACAGGAACTACTCTATGGCCTCATGCTCCGTTCCGGCAATGATGCTGCCGTGGCGCTGGCCATTTATTGCGGCGGTACGGTGGAAGGCTTCGCGGAACTGATGAACGACAAGGCCCGGAATCTGGGACTGAAGAATACCCATTTTGTCAATCCCAACGGGCTGGATGCACCGGACCATTATTCCAGCGCCCGGGATTTGGCGGTGCTGGCGGCCTATGCCATGGAAAACCCGGTGTTTTATAAGACGGTCTCCGCAAAAAACATCAAAATCGGGGACCGATATCTGACCAACCATAATAAATTATTGTGGCGGGTGGAGGGGGCCGATGGGGTGAAAACCGGCTATACCAAAGCGGCCGGACGAATTCTGGTGTCCAGCGCCACGAGAGACAACCGCCGGATCATCGCCGTCACCATTGACGATGGGGACGACTGGAATGACCATACCCGGCTGCTAAATGAGGGCTTCTCCCGGTATCAGGTCCGGAATATTGTATCGGAAGGGGACCTACTGGGGACTGCGGAGGTGCTGGGAGGCGAAGGGGAAACCGTGGAGATTCGAGCCGCGGAGGATTTTTCCTTCGCCCTGGCCCCGGAGGAACAGCCCTATACCCTGGTTCCTGGTCCCGGGTTTGTCTATGCGCCGGTGGCGGAGGGCGGCGATGCGGGTCATGCCTATGTGCTCATTGCCAAAAACGCGGTGGGCAAGGTGCCTTTGGTCTATGGGACGACCATCGAACAGGAACCGGAAGAAGAAAAAAGCTTTTGGGAACGATTATTGGGGAGGTGACCGCCATGAAAGAGCGGCTGCAGAAAATACTTTCCGCCCGGGGCGTGGCCTCCCGGCGGAAGGCGGAGGAACTGATTCAGGCAGGACTTGTGGCGGTCAACGGCCGGCAAGCCACTCTGGGCGACACCGCCGATCCGGAGGTGGATGACATCCGGGTAGGGGGGAACCCCCTGCCTGCCCGGGAGGAGTTCGTGTACATCCTGCTCCATAAGCCCCGGGGCTACGTGACCACCCTGTCCGACGAAAAAGGCCGGCCCAATGCGGCCCAGCTGGTGGCGGACTGCGGCACCCGGGTCTATCCGGTGGGCCGTTTGGACATGGATTCCGAGGGACTGCTGCTGTTTACCAATGACGGTGATTTTGCCAATGCGCTGATGCATCCGAAGCATGAGGTGAAGAAAACCTACGATACCTGGGTCACCGGCTACATACCCGGCGCGGAGGTTCGGCTTGCCCGGCCCATCCAGCTGGACGGCTATACCATCCGGCCGCCCAGGGTGACCCTGATCCGGGCCGAGGGAAGAAAGGCAAAATTCCGGATCACCATTCACGAGGGCCGGAACCGACAGGTCCGGCGGATGTGTGAGGCTGCCGGCATGACCGTGACCCGCCTGAAGCGGGTACAGGAAGGCAGTCTGTCCCTGGGGGATCTGCCGTTGGGGACCTGGCGCTATCTGACAGCGGAAGAAGTTGCCAAAATGAAATAAAGATTGCATGACGGAGCGTTTTGACTTGCAAAATGCTCCGCCTTTTGCTACTATGAAGTCAAGAAAAATAGAAAAGAAAAGGAGAGTCAGCCATGAGCCATGATGTTCTTTCTATTTTGCAGGAAAAATCCCCCACCTTCTCCAAGGGCCAGCGGCGCATTGCCCAGTACATCGTAGAATCCTATGACAAAGCCGCCTTTATGACGGCCAACCGTCTTGGCAAAACCGTGGGTGTTTCCGAATCCACCGTGGTGCGGTTTGCGGTGGAGCTGGGATTTGACGGCTATCCCAGTATGCAGAAGGCCATGCAGGAAATGGTGCTGAACCGGCTTACCTCCGTACAGCGCATTGAGGTGGCCAATGACCGGCTGGGAGATCAGGATGTGGTGTCCACAGTGATTCATTCGGACATGGAAAAGCTCCGTCAGACCGGAGAAACCATCGACCGGGTGGAATTCAAATCCGCCGTCAATGCCATTCTGAAAGCCAAGCGGGTCTATATTCTGGGTGTCCGCTCTGTGGCCCCATTGGCCAATTTTCTGGGCTATTACCTGAATTATATGTTTAACAACGTCCATGTGGTATCCGGTTTCAGCGCTGGAGAGATGTTTGAGAAAATCGTGGGTGTCAATTCCGAGGATGTGGTGATTGCGTTCTCCTTTCCCCGGTATTCTGCTTCCACCACCAAGGGCGCCAAGTATTGCCGCAGTGCGGGTGCCACGGTGATCGGCTTTACGGACAGCAAGCTGTCCCCTCTGGGCCAGTGCTGTGATTATACCTTGATTGCCAAGAGCGACATGGTGTCATTGGTGGACTCTCTGGTAGCGCCTCTGAGCGTGATCAATGCTCTGATCGTGGCCATTGCTGCCAAACGGGAGGAAGAACTGTCCCGGACCTTTGCCAATCTGGAACGGATCTGGGATGAATACAACGTTTATGAAAAGCAGGTAGACGCACAATGATCTATGATGGTATTATCATCGGCGGTGGTCCTGCGGGGATGTTTGCTGCCATCACCGCCGCGCAGCGCGGTCAGAAAGTGCTGCTTCTGGAACGCAATGACCGGCTGGGCAAGAAACTGCTGATCACCGGCAAGGGCCGCTGCAATGTCACCAATGACTGTACAGCCCAGGAGGTATTGGTCAATACCCCCCGGAACGGTCGGTTTCTTTACAGCGCCATGACGGCTTTTCCACCGGAAAAAACCATGGCTTTTTTTGAAGATCATGGCTGTCCCCTGAAAACAGAACGGGGCAACCGGGTGTTCCCGGTGAGCGACAAGTCACAGTCCATCCTGGAATGTCTGCAGAAGGAACTGCGGCGGCAGAATGCCACGGTGAAAACCGGCCGGGTGAAGGAAATTCTGACCCGGAATGGCGTGGTGTGCGGTGTCAGAACCCAGAATGAAACCGTGGATGCAAAATGGGTGATTCTCGCCACCGGCGGCGTGTCCTATCCCACCACCGGCTCCACCGGCGACGGCTACACCATGGCCGAGACCCTGGGCCATACCGTTGTTCCGGCAGTGGGCAGCTTGGTGCCCCTGGAAACAGCGGGCCATGATGCCCAGGATATGCAGGGTCTTTCCCTGCGGAATGTTGGTGTGAAGGTCCTGAACGCCAAAGGAAAGACACTGTACAAGGACTTTGGGGAATTGCTGTTTACCCATTTCGGGGTCTCCGGCCCCACGGTTCTGTCGGCAAGCTGCCATCTGAAAGGGGAGGGGTGCCGCCTGATCATTGACCTGAAGCCTGCTTTGGAAGAAACCAAGCTGGACGAGCGAATCAGAAGGGACCTGGAGCTGTACAAAAACCGGGCAATGGAAAATGCATTGATTGATCTGTTACCCCGGTCCATGATTCCTGTGGTGCTGCGTCGGCTGGAAATTGACCCGGACATGCAGGCCAACTCCATGACCCGCCAGAAGCGCCGGGCTCTGGTGGAACTGCTCAAGGGCTTCCCGCTGGAAATCATCGGAAAACGGCCCGTGGCGGAGGCCATCATCACCTCGGGCGGTGTGAAAGTGGGGGAGATCGACCCCAAGACCATGGAATCGAAAAAGGTGCCGGGCCTGTACTTTGCCGGGGAGGTTATCGACTGTGATGCCTACACCGGCGGTTTCAATTTGCAGATTGCCTGGGCCACAGCCTATGCCGCCGGCATGGCGGTGGGCTGTGAGGACAAGGCGGTGGTATGAGCATGGGTGCTGGAATTCTGACCTTTTATCAAGAAAAAATCAAGAAAAGCTGGAAAATATCCTTCTTCTCAGCTTTTTTGCTGGGCCTGATGGTTCATCTTTACAAGTTTACCAATTTGCTGCCCAATGCGGATGCCCTGTATAATTTTTACTCCAACCAGAATATGACCGCTTCCGGCCGATGGTTTCTGGCCATTGCCTGCGGTTTCAGTTCCTGGTTTGACCTGCCCTGGGTCAATGGCATCCTGAGCCTTATCTTCATGGGCCTGACCGCCGCCATGGTGGCGGAGGTGTTCCGGATGGAAAACCCGGTGCTTATCGTTTTGAGCAGCGGCCTGCTGGTGTCCTTTCCTGCCATGACTGCCACAATGGCCTATGAGTTTACCGCAGACGGTTATATGCTGGCCATGGCCCTGGCAGGGCTCAGTGTGTGCCTGTCCCGGATGGAGTACATGGTCAAGAAGCATTGGCCCAGACTGGTGCTCAGCGGGGTGTGCATTTGTCTGGCCTGTGGCATTTATCAGGCCTATGTATCCTTCGCTTTCGTGCTGGCGGTGTGCTATTTTATGACGGAACTGCTGGAAAACCGCCGGAAAGACAGGGAATACCGGAACTGGATTCTGATCCAGGTGCTGATCTATGGATGTGCCATGGCAGGCTACTACCTGATCTGGAAGCTATGCCTGACCTTCCAGGGGTTTACTGCCTCTTCCTACCAGGGCATTGACCGGGTGGGCGCCATGGGGGCCGGGGATCTGGCTCGGGCGGTACTGAAGATCGCAAAGGATTTTATCCGGTTTTTTACGGAGTGGAACATTCTGGATCATGGTATCACGGTTTACTCGGCGCTGAACATTCTGTTCCTGGTGGCTTTTGCGGCGGCTCTGGTGGTTTCCCTGGTGAAAAGTCAAATGCGCAGACGGAAAATCCATCTGCTGCTGTTTGCGCTGTGCCTGGTGGCTCTGCCGGTAGGGTGCTATCTTTGGTACCTGACCTCTCCGGATGTGGTGTATCATGCCCTGATGCTCCAGTCCATGTGCCTGCTGTATATCCTGACAGCGGTGCTGTTTGACCGGTGGATCTGCCCCAGGGGCAGCAATGCGGTGCTGCTTCTGCTGGTGGCAATCGTGTTCAACAATTCTGTCACCGCCAATATGTACTATAACTACATGCACCAGAGCTTTGAGAAAACCCGTGCTGTGGCGGTGGAGCTCAATACCCGGATTCATCTGCTGGATGAGGGTCAGATCCGGTATGTGGCAATTTACGGCAGCCTTGGGGACTGGGACCAGGAAGCCCATTTCAATCACGGGGAGCTGCGGCAGCTGGGGGGCTGGAAGGTCATCAACCGCACCATCCTGTCCCCCATGTTCTTGTCCCTGTACACGGATTTTAATCTGAGCTATTACCGGACCAATGGCCTGGAATACCCTGTGGTGGAAAATGATCCGGATATTCCGGCTCCCCAGGACTGGGAATTCCGGTTCCCGCTGCTGGAGAAAAAAAGCAGGGAAGCGCTGGCTCTGACGCCTCAAGTGCAGGCAATGCCCATCTGGCCCGCCCGGGACAGTGTGCAGGTCATTGGAGATACCGTGGTGGTAAAGCTTTCGGAGCCCCAGGAATCTTAAATAAAATCAAGCATTGACAAAATGGATATCCTGTAATAAAATACTTGCGGATAGTGCTTAGAAAGAAATTTTTGGAGGGACTTATCTATGTTTGAGAAACTTGCCAAGTATGCTGCAAGAACCCTGGAACTGGACATCGATGACATTCGCCCCGATTCCACCTTTGAGAGCCTGGGCATTGACTCCCTGGATGTGGTGGAAATGATCATGGATTTGGAGAGCGAACTGGGCGTGGAACTGGAGATGGAAGATCAGAAGATCGCTACATTCCAGGAGCTGGCCGACTTCATCGAGTCCAAGCTGAACTAAACATTTTACTTGTTAAAGCTGACCGGCTTATAACAAGGTCGCACTAGTCGGGGCGTTAGCGGTTCCCTCTGCCTGCAATCCGCTTCAGCAGGGATGAATTCCCACACCCGGGCAATTGAATACCATTCGGACTTGTCCGAGGAAAGCGGTCTTGCGCAATGGGAACCCGTGAACCATGTCAGGTGGGGAACCAAGCAGCATTAAGCGGATCTTCCTGTGTGCCGCAAGGCTCCCGTTTTCTTAAGGTATTTTCTTGCACAAATGTGGGTGTGCGATCTTGTTATGAGCCGGTCATTTTTTACGATGCGGCAGCATCGCGAAAATAGAATCCCAATAAAAGGAGGATGGTCATGTCCGCTTACCAAGCATTATATCGGAAATACCGTCCCCAGACCTTTGATGATGTGTCGGGACAGATGGCAGTGACTCAGACCCTGAAGACCCAGCTGGTCTCCGGGCGCATGAGCCATGCCTATTTGTTCACCGGCTCCCGGGGCACCGGCAAGACCAGCTGCGCCAAGATTCTGGCGAAAGCCGTCAATTGTCTGAACCCGGACAACGGCAACCCCTGCAATTGCTGCAGCGCCTGCAAGGCCATCGATTCCGGTGCCTGTATGGATGTTCTGGAAATCGATGCCGCCTCCAACAACGGTGTGGACAATGTCCGGGACCTGCGGGATGATGCCATCTACACCCCGTCCCAGGTGAAAATGCGTGTGTATATCATCGACGAAGTCCACATGCTGTCCATTTCCGCCTTCAATGCGCTGCTGAAGATCATTGAAGAGCCGCCGGAGCATTTGCTGTTTATTCTGGCCACCACAGAGCTGCACAAGGTGCCGGCTACCATCCTGTCCCGGTGCCAACGTTTTTCCTTCCGCCGGATCTCCCAGGAGGATATTGCGGCCCGGCTGCAATACGTCGCCTACCAGGAAAGCATTGATCTGGATGACGGTGCGGCCCGGGTTCTGGCGAGACTTGCCGACGGCGGAATGCGTGACGGCCTGAGCTTGCTTGACCAGTGTGCCTCGGCCACCACCGGGGAATTGACGGCAGAGCGGGTCTATGCCTGCCTGGGCATTGCCGGCGAACGCAAGTGCGGGCAGCTGCTGGGTTATATCGCGGACCATGATGCGAAACAGGCGCTGGAGCTGTTTAACCGGCTCTACACCGAGGGCAAGGATCTGTCTGCCCTGCTGGATGAAATGGCCTGCCTGATCCGGGACCTGCTGGTGATGAAAACCGCCGGAAACGCCGGTATCACCATGCTGTCTGGTGTGGCTTCCGATCAGGAGATTATGGGATTGACCAAGGCTCTCACCAGCAGTGAATTGGTGCGGATGATGAATCTGATCCAGAACACGCTGGCGGGCTTTACCCGGAACGCCAGCCGCCGGATGGATGCGGAACTGTGTATTCTGGAAATGTGCCAACCGGAGCTTTCCCTGGATGCCAAGGCAATCAACGCCCGGCTGACCCGTCTGGAAGATCAGATCAAAAGCGGCGCCATCACCCTGGCTGCTGTTCCGCAAAAGAAAACGGCCGCTGCCGGGGATGACTTTGAGGATGACCGCCCCCCCATGCCGGATGACGCGGATGCTCCTCCCGGTGAGGATGCGGTTTTTGCCCCGCCTCCGCCGCCCCAGAGCGACGGTCCCATCGGATTCTGGCCGGATCTGGTGGCAGCGGTGCGAAAGGAACTGCGGCCGCCGGCCATGGGCTTTTTTGTGAATTCTCCCAATGCCCCTGTCCGGGGGGTCCTCCGGGGGAATCGTTTGGAGCTGCATTGCTCCAGCAAATTCATCGCCGAGAGCATTGACCGGCCGGAGATTCTGGAAACAATATCCCGGAAGGCCGGTGCCATGCTGGGCCAGCCGGTGCGCAGCTTCGTGGTGGATCTGTCGGCCAAACCCGCAGGCAATCCCCGGATGGAGCAGCTGATGCAGTTTGGCCAGCAGCACAGTGATATTGTAAAAATTAAAAACCATTAAGATAGGAGTTTTTTGTTATGGCAAAAGGTGGATTCCGGGGAATGCCCGGTGGAATGAATCAGGCTGCAATGATCAAGCAGGCCCAGAAGATGCAACAGGAAATGCTGCGTATGCAGGCAGAGCAGGAGGCCAAAACCTTCACTGCCGCTGCTGGCGGCGGCATGGTGTCTGCCACCGTCAACGGTAAGCATGAACTGGTGAATCTGGAGATCAAGCCTGAGGCAGTGGATCCCGATGATGTGGAGATGCTGCAGGACATGATCATGGCTGCCATCAACGAAGCCATGCGCACTGCTGACAATGAAGCCGCCAACAATATGTCCCGGCTCACCGGTGGCCTCAATTTAGGCGGCCTGTTCTAAGCGGAGGCGACTATGCAGTTTTTTCCCGCTGCATTGCAGAATCTGTCGGACCAGTTTGCCCGGCTTCCCGGCATTGGCGGAAAAACAGCCCAGCGGCTTGCCTTTCATGTGCTGAGCCTGCCTCAGGAGGAAGCGGAACAGTTTGCTGCGGCCATTCTCCAGGCCAAACGGGAGGTCCATACCTGCCCCTGCTGCCAGAATCTGACAGACCGGGAGCTTTGTCCCATTTGTGACGATGATATGCGGGACCATGGCCTGATCTGTGTGGTGGCAGAGCCGAAAGACGTCATTGCCATGGAGCGAAGCCGGGAATTCCGGGGGGTGTACCATGTGCTTCACGGTGTCATTTCTCCTCTGAACCATGTGACCCAGGATGATATCAAAATTCGGGAACTTCTGATGCGGGTTGGCTCCGGCGAGGTCCGGGAGGTCATCATGGCCACCAATCCCGACACGGAAGGGGAGGCCACCGCCATGTATATTTCCCGTCTACTGCGGCCCATGGAGGTCAAGGTGACAAGACTGGCCTATGGCGTCCCTGTGGGGAGCCAGCTGGAATATGCCGACGAGGTAACCTTGTCCCGTGCTCTGGAGGGCCGGCAGGTAATTTAAGAAAAAGCAGGAGCACAGGCTCCTGCTTTTTGCGTTGGCGGCCTCATCGCTCCCCGGGGGAGCCGGGGAACAAAAAAAGAGCCCCCGGCGCAAAGAAAATACGTCCGGCAGGATTCTCTGCCGGACGCCTTTCTGGTTAATTCTTTTTTTCGGGGAGCTGGGAGATGATGACAGCCACGAACATCAGCGCGCAGCCGGAAAGCTCCCAAGTGGTCATGGTTTCTTTCAGGATCAGGGCACCGCAGAGCACCGCCACCACAGACTCCATGCTCATAATGATGGCTGCCGGGGTGGGATCCAGATCCTTTTGACCCACAATCTGCAATGAGAAGGCAATGCCCGTGGAGAGAATACCGGCGTAGGAAATGGCGCCCATGGAATCCATCACATCCACCATTCGGAAGGTTTCCGTGGCAAGCATCACAATGGTAGACAGCACAAAGGTCACCATAACCTGTACGCAGTTGAGCCGGATGCCGTCCAGGCCATCGCCCAGCAGGTCAACACTGAGGATCTGCACCGCATAACACAGGGCACAGCCCATCAGCATGATGTCTCCCTTGTTGATTCGGGTGACACCCACAGCGCTCAGCAGGTACAGACCTGCCACAGCCAGCGCCACACTGATCAGGGCAGTTTTCGGGGGCTTTCGATTGACAAAAAAGCCCAGCAGGGGAACCATCACAATATACATGGCCGTGATAAAGCCTGCCTTGCCGGCATCGGTATACTGCAGTCCCATCTGCTGCAAACTGGCGGCGCAGAACAAACCCAATCCGCAGATCAGACCGGCTTTCCACAGCCGACGATTTTTCCATTTGTTCAAGGATTCCCGCACACTGCATTTGCCCAGGTCAAAAACTGTGGCCATGGGGATCAAAAACAGGATGGCCAAGGCATTGCGGAAGGTCTGGAAGGTAAAAGGTCCGATTTTTTCCATGCCCACACTCTGGGCGATGAAGGCGGAACCCCAGATCAGCACCGCCGTCACCAGAGCAATGGTACCCCGGAATTTGTTTTTCTTCATAAAATCACCGCGAATTACTCTATCATATTTCCCTGGAAAATGCAAGCAGATTGCATTTTTTGTCAGGTATGATATAATAATAAAATTCCCATGCATATCTGTATGCGCCACTAACTATGAAAGCAGTCCGGCATGGGATTTAATATGCATCAGCATCGGTTGCCCTGCAAAGGGCGAGATGCTGGCATTTGTTTAAAATTTACTATGAATGCGGAGCTTTCATAGTAAAATAAAAAGGAGAATCAAAATGGCAGACCTGTTTTTACCGACACTCCATACCTTTGCCATGAACAACATTTTTACCGGCTCCTGGGGCCTGTTCCGGTTCCGTGCCAAACCGAATGTCATCATGGCCACGCCCAAAGAGGTGGACTTCGCCCAAAGCACCATCCATGTGCAGTTCTGGCACGGCCTCTACTGCTATGAAAAAAGTGAAATGGAAGGGGAGGCGACTTTTCCCATGACCGAAGAGGGGCGCCTGGCCATGAAGAAGTGGCTGGAGGATCACATTTAAATAGAAAGGCTTGACAAGGTGCAAAATACATCTTGCCAAGCTTTTGCTTTTCATGTATAATATGCACAAGATTGTTTCGGAAAGAAGGTGCTCCCATGAACGAACTGGCTTATCATCGGCTGACCGCCTTGGCATCCACCCCGGAAGCCAGGGAAAAATCCGTGGAGTATCTGGCATCTCACATGGGACGCTTTCTGAAAAAACGGGACAAGGTATTGATTTGCTTCCGGGAGGACCTCGCCGGCCTGGGCACACTGATGAAGGAAGCGGTTCTCCGCTGTGAAGCCGTGCCCCAGTTTCTGGAGCAGGACCGGCGGTGGCTGACATTGCTGAAAACCGCGTTTGTCACCCGGTGTGATGCCATCATTGGTCCACCGCTCACATTGCTGGGCCTAGCCAAGGTGGCAAAGCACATGGGAACTCCTCTGTTTGCCCGGAATGTGCTGCTGGGTGGCTATCCCTGCAAGCAGTGGATGATTGACGGTATTCAGCAGGGCCTGGACTGCCGGGTGTGGCGTTGCTATGATCCGGGCTTCGGGGCAATGATTGCAGGCTTTTCCTGCCCGGAGGGTCATATTCATCTGCGGGATCCCCGGTATCAGGTGCGGATCCTGGATGGAGAAAATCGTGAGCTTCCCCAGGGAGCCGTGGGGCGGGTGGTGCTGTCTATGGAGTGCGATTGCGATATCCGATTTGAAACGGGAGATACGGCGCGGCTGGATGAGAGTCCCTGCCGCTGCGGCATGGCGGGTCCCCGACTGATGGATTTTTCCACCCGGCACGGCATTGATCCGGAATTGTCAGACTTTTGGGAGAGCTTCCACCACTGGGGCAGTATTCTGGACTGTAAAATCTTCAACACCGGTCGTGGACTTGAAGTGGAGCTGGTGGTGTTCCCGGGAGAAAAATTACCCAAAATCCCCAATTGCGCCAAACTGCTGGTCCGGGCCTGGAATCCGGAGACAGATGAGCCCTTCACCCATGCCTATGTACTGAAAAATCAATTTTTTTCCTCGGAAACCCATTGACATTTCTTTTGCTTGTGGTAGAATACAGAAGATATGCAAAAACCATGCGGAAACCAAGCAAGGGTCGCATCCCGAGCGAGAGGGGGACAGTGAAAGCCCCTTGATGAATGTCCTTGCGCGCCACTTCCTGCGTTGCCCGGGATGACCGGGACGGGAGCTCCCGTTACAGAGTGTCTAAGATATCCCCTGTGGGGATGAATTAGGGTGGTACCGTGAGTATACAATGCTCGCCCCTATGGCTGGGGGCGAGCTCTATTTTTTGCTATTGTAATTTATAATGGAGGTAATTCCCATGAATCCCAAGCCTTACGGCGTCAACGAACTGCGTGAGATGTTCCTGTCTTATTTTGAGAGCAAGGATCATCTGCGCCTGCCCAGCTTTTCCCTGATCCCCCAGAACGACAAGTCCCTGCTGCTGATCAACTCCGGCATGGCCCCCATGAAG
>JBJDYI010000211.1:0-26425 GCA_051867165.1 Faecousia sp.
CTAGGCTTTTGATACTATGGTTTTTTACTTGTCTACTTCTACTTGACAGATGCACTTCGCCGGGGGGCTTTCTTTATTCACGCATCATGCGCTTTCTCGCAATGTTAATGGGGCCTTCCTGCATGTGGTTGATCCAGGCCAGACTCTTGCCGCAGCCGTAGGCTGTGCAGGAATCAGGATCATCCGCCAGGATGGTATTGATGCCGGTGCGTTCCATCACCAGTTCGGCCATGCCCCAGATCTGGCAGCCGCCACCGGTGAGGGTAATACCATGCTCAGAGATGTCGGACACCAGTTCCGGACTGGTCTGCTCCAGCACCGCCATGATTTCATCCACAATCATCCGGGCAGGACGGCGCAGGACTTCAAAAATCTCCGAAGAGGTCAGGGTCACTTCCTTGGGCATGCCGGTTTTGGCATCCCGGCCCTTGACGTTCATGGTCAGTTCCTCGTCCCGGGGAAATACCTGACCGATGCGGATCTTCACGGCTTCCGCCGTGACCTGTCCGATGACCACACCATGCTGACGGCGGACATACCGGGCAATGGTCTCGTCAAAATAATCGCCGGCAATCTTCAAAGAAGAGGAGACCGCAACACCGTTCATGCTCAGCACGGCGATGTCCGTGGTGCCACCGCCGATGTCCACCACCAGGTGGCCGCTGGGACCCGCGATGTCCAGGTTGGCACCCAGGCCGGCAGCCAGGGGCTCTTCAATCAGGAACACACGGCGGGCACCGGCTTCGATGGCTGCATTGATGACAGACCGCTCTTCCACTTCCGTCACGCCGCTGGGCACGGAAATGACCACACGGGGCTTGGGTGTGAAAAGAGATGCCTTGGTGGCGGATTTGAACATCTCCTGGAGCATCCGGACGGTCATTTCATGATCGGAGATAATGCCATCCCGCAGAGGCTTCATGGCCACCACATTGCCGGGGGTACGGCCCAACATATTCCGGGCAGCGGCGCCCACCTGGAGAATTTTACCGGTGTTCTTGTCCACAGCCACCACGCAGGGTTCCCGGACCACCAGGCCCTTGCCGTCGGCATAGATCAAAACATTGGATGTACCCAGGTCAACACCCAGGTCATTGGAAAACAGTAACATATATACACCTACTTTATTGCTTTCGTGCTGCCGCCACCGCAGCACAGTGAACTTCCTTTGCACCATAGGTCCTGAGCATCCGGGCACATTCCCCCACGGTGGCGCCTGTGGTGAGAATATCATCCAGCAGAAGAATCCGCTTTCCTCGGATGGCTTCCGGATCCCTGATCCGATAGACCCCCAACACATTGGCCCGGCGACCGGCAATATCTCGGATCCGGGACTGCTGGCGGTTATGGTGAATTTTTTGTAATGTTGAAACCGGAACCATTTCCAGTTCCCGGCCCACAGCCCGGGCCAGCAGTTCCACCTGATCATATCCCCGTTGGAACCGCCGAAGCCGGCTCACCGGAACCCAAGTCAGAACATCAAAGCCTTCCGGGTATTTTTGGAGCAGTTTCATGGCCAGCAGACGGCCATAGGCAGAAGCATAGCTTCTGGCGCCTCGGAACTTAAACCGCAGGAGGCTGGTTCGGACATTACTTTCATAGTACCAGACAGCGGCAAAACTGTCAAGAAATTGGATGCTTCTTTTTGGATTTGGGTATTCCGGTGCCTCCATCCGGCAGGTTCTGCACAGATCCATTTCCTGCCGGTCCAGCAGCTTCCGGCACAGCACACACCGGGGTGGGAACAGCAGCTGCAGCAGCCAATGATATCGTTTCATTCCACTTTCCCCTGGAGCCGCAGCTTGAGTCCCGAGTACCGACGGCCCCGCTTGCCGTTTTCCGTCATCACCGCCACCGTCTCTTCCCGGCCCACAATAATCAGCAGCTGCTGGGCCCGGGTGATGGCGGTATAGAGAATACTCCGGCTGAGAAGATAAGGCGAACCGTTCCATGCCGACAAAATCACCGCACGGTATTCGCTGCCCTGGCTTTTGTGGACCGTCATGGCATAGGCAGGCTCCAATTCATTCAGCTGGGTAAAATCATAGTCCGCTTCCCGGTCATCGAAGATGATCGTCATGGTCTCCTGTGCCGTTTCGATGGACTTGATAATGCCCACGTCGCCATTAAAAATACCGGTCCCCACGGCACTGCCATCCAGCTTTTTCCACATAATGTCGTAATTGTTCCGGATTTGCATCACCCGGTCCCCTTCCCGGAAAACGTAGTCCCCAAAGGCCTTTTCCTTCTTATCCGGGGCGGGAGGGTTCAGGGATGCCTGGAGCATCTGGTTTAAATGGACGGTACCAACGCCGCCCCGCCGGGTGGGGCTGAGGACCTGGATCTGGTCAGAGGGAATCCCCATCTTCTGAGGAAGTCTTGTGGTACACAGCTCCCGGATGGTCTGTGCCACAGATTCTTCCGAATTCCGGCGCATGAAGAAAAAGTCAGAATTCGTAACCCTCAGTTCCGGCTGTTCGCCCCGATTCACCCGGTGGGCATTCATGACAATGAGACTCTGCCGGGCCTGCCGGAAAATCTCGGTCAGCCGGACCGCGGGCAGGGCGTTGGACCGGAGCATATCGCTGAAGGGAAAGCCCGGACCCACTGGCGGCAACTGGTCCGGGTCTCCCACCAGAATCAGCCGCTTGTTGGCAGGGATCGCCTTTAACAGGCTGTAAAGCAATTGCACATCCACCATGGACATCTCATCCACAATCACCACATCCGCCTTGATAGGATTGTCCTCGTCCCGGACAAAGCACATCTTTCCCGTCTCCTGGTCGATCCCCGCTTCCAAAAGGCGGTGAATGGTGGAGGCTTCCTCTCCGGTGACTTCCGTCAGCCGTTTGGCAGCCCGTCCTGTGGGCGCAGCCAGCACACAGCGCAGCTGCATCTGACCAAGAAGCTCCAGAATTCCTTTTAATATGGTGGTTTTGCCGGTGCCGGGACCGCCGGTCACCAGCAGCAGCCCCGAAACCGCCGCCTGACGGATGGCCTGGGCCTGCTCATCGGAATAAGAAACCGCGCTGGCCTGGGCCACCTGGCGCAGTTTGGCATCCAGGCCATGGGGCTGCGGAAACCGGGCTGCCCCAAAGCGCAGAAGCCGCTGGGCACATTCCGTCTCTGCTTCATAAAGCTGCGGTAAATAGATGACCGTGATTCCCGCCAGACTGCTGCGCACCAGGCGGTCCGCTTCCAGGAGCCGTCCAATTCCCTGGGTGACGGATTCCATCTCCACACTCAGCAATTGTGCCGTCGCCGTGGTTAACTTTTCCTCCGGCAGGAAACTGTGGCCCGCCGTCAGGTTGTAATGCAATTCAAATAACACACCGGCTTCGATGCGCCGGGGATCGTCTCCGGCAATCCCCAACTCGATGGCAAACCGGTCCACCGCCCCAAAGGGGGCTTCCAGTCCCTCGTCCATCAGCAAATAGGGATCATCATACAGCAGTTCAATGGTTGAATCCCCATACATTTTATATGTACGAACCGCCAGCTCCGCCGGCAGATGATGGACCGCAAAAAACTCCATCAGCTGCCGCATGCCCACCTGGAGCCGGAACTCCTCTCCAATGGCCCGGGCCTTTTCCTGGGAAATACCGGATACTTCCGCCAGCCGAAGCGGCTCCCGTTCCATGATGGCCAGGGTCTCCTCCCGGAAGGTCTCCACAATCCGGGCCGCCATCCGGGGACCAATCCCCTTGATGATCCGGCTGCCCAGATAGTTCATGATCTCGGTGCAGGTCTGAGGCATGAGCCGTTCCAGAAATTCCGCCTCAAACTGGCGGCCGTAGCTCTGGTGATTGCTCCACTTTCCGGTCACCATCAGCCGCTCTCCCACGGCCGGCAGCGGAATGGTGCCCACCACAGTGACGGACTGGTTCCCGGCCACGTTCAGCCGCAGCACAGAATAGCCATTGTCATAATTCTGGTAGATCACCGCGCCAATGGTCCCCTGAAGGATCTCCATTTCCTGTTCCATCTGTTTTTCCGCTCCTGTTTCCCTCAAATTCCATACCATCATCAGACCATGCCTCGTTGGCGAAACCATCCTCCGACGGAGATAGGCACATCTTCCAAAGTTAATACTTTATTTTACTACAAAAAGCCGAAAATGAAAAGCCCTTTAAAAAAGTTTTATGAATATCCAAATCAATTCTTTGATATCGATAGTCTATTGTCAGGTACTCCAAAAAATTTGCAATGGAATTGGTTATAAATATGCCTTGAATTATCACTCAAATTACGATATAATACTAAATAATTCGTGGGCAGAGTCTGTCCATTTTCCTGGAGGGTATATGAAATTCCTGAATCTGCTGCTGTGGGTGACGCAATTGGGTTTTTCCATTTTGTTTCCCCTGTGCTTTTTTCTGTATCTGGGTTATTGGCTGCAGAACAAGTTCAGCCTGGGACTCTGGGTTATCATTCTCCTGGGAATTCTGGGCCTGCTGACCTCCGTCAGCACCGTCAAATCCTGTCTGCGTTCCCTGCTGAAGGCTGCGGATGAAGCATCCCCTCAGCGCGATACCCCCATCGCATTCAACAACCACGACTAAAAAAGGAATAACGCAATGAAGCTACAACCCGCATCAAAAAAAGAAGTCAAGCGTATGGCTGTCGGCACCGCTGTCTGCGCCCTGATCATGACTGCCGTGATTTTCGTGGCCAGTCTGGTGGGCATCGGTACATTCAGCTATCGTGTCTTCATCGGCGCCGTCGGCGGTTCCCTGATTGCTGTTCTGAATTTCACCATCATGTGTCTGACAATTCAGCGGGCAACGGAAATTGACGATAAAAAGCGGATGAAATCCTTCATCCAGGGTAGCTACAACGGCCGGCTGCTGCTACAGGCAGTATGGGTTGTGATCTGTTTCAAGGCAGATTGCATCCATCTGATTGCAGGCGCTCTGCCGCTGCTGTTCCCCAACGCTTTGATCTTCTATTTGAACTCCAAAGGTAAGCTGATGCCCCCGGATCCTCCCAGGGATCCCGACCGGGTGGTTCCTGAAGAGGAGGAAGGTGAAGAGAAAAACCTCGGACCATTTGAAATTTAATGTTCTTTCAATCATTATGTGAGGTGAATCAAATTTATGGACGTATCTATCAACGGCGCGCGAATTCTCGGCTATGTCAACTTCCCCCTGTTTGGCGAGGTCGCCATTACCCAGACTCTGTCTGTAGCCCTGCTGGTTATGATCATCATCACCTGCTTGCTTGCCTGGCTGGGTTCCAACCTGACGATCACCGGCATCTCCCGGAAACAGGCCGTGGCAGAAATGACGTACACCGCACTGGTCAATTTTGTCCGTGGCAACATGGGTCCCAATTTTGACTACTACATCCCCCTGGTTGGCGCCATCTTCATCACCAGCATCGTCTCCAACCTGATTTCCCTGGTGGGTATCTGGAGCCCCACTGCTGACCTGATGACAGAACTGGCCTGGGGCCTTGTGGTGTTCGTCAACATCACCTACCACAAGATCAAGTCCTCCGGCATCAAGGAATACCTGCGTGGTTTCCTGGATCCCATCCCCGTCCTGCTGCCCATCAACATCATGTCTGAGTGCTTCACTCCCGTGTCCATGGCCTGCCGTCACTTCGGCAACATCCTGTCCGGCACCGTCATCAGCACTCTGATCTATGCTGCTCTGGTGGCCGCCAACAACGCCCTGTTCAATCTGCTGGGCTCCAGCCTGTATGTGGCAATTACTGTGGCTGTGGTTGGCATCGCCCTGTTCTACCTGGGCAAGAAAATCGGCAAGAAGTCCATCTGGATCATCGGCATTATCGCCGGTATCCTGGGCGTTCTGGCCATCTTCACCAATCTGGGTGTTAATTACCCCTGGCTCACCGTGGGTATTCCCGCTATTCCCAGCCTGTACTTCGACTGGTTCGGCGGCTGCATCCAGGCATTTATCTTCTGCACCCTGACCACCCTCTTCATCAAACAGGCCGCTGGCGACTGATCATCCCCGGCCATTTGAATAAACAAAAACGTATTTTATTTTTTAGGAGGCATATTTTATGGAATATCAGATTTTGGCTAAGGGCATCGCTCTGGCAGGTTGCGCCATCGGCGCTGGTCTCGCACTGATCGCAGGTATCGGCCCTGGTATCGGTGAAGGTAACTGTGCCGCTCGCGCCTGTGAAGTCATCGGCCGTAACCCCGAGTGCAAGGGTGACGTCACCAGCTCCATGATTCTGGGTATTGCTCTGTCCGAAACCACCGGTATTTACGGTTTCGTTACCGGCCTGCTGCTGATCTTCGTTGCTCCCGGTATGTTCATGGGCTACCTGGGCTAAGTTCCGGTAAGTAATCATTTTCTAAAAAATTACGCCGGAAGGAGGCAAACTAATGGATCTTTACCAGTCCCTCGTGACGGTAAACCCTGTTACGCTGATTGCGCAGATCTGTAACCTGTTTATCCAGCTGTTCCTTGCTAAGGTCTTCTTCCTGGACAAGGTTAAGGCCATCCTCGACCAGCGCCGTGAGGCCGCTGACAAGGAGATCTCTGATGCCCAGACTGCCCGTGCGGAAGCTCTGGTCATCAAGGAAACCTATGAGCAGAACATGAAGGAAGCCCGTGCCAAGGCTGACGATCTGCTGATGAACGCACAGCGGACCGCAAACTCCCGCAGCGAGGAAATCATCGGTCAGGCTCAGCAGGCCGCTGCCCAGATCAAGCAGAAGGCTGCCGCTGACATCGAAATGGAAAAGAAAAAGGCCCTCAACGACGCCAAGAACGAGATCTCCGGTCTGGCTTTGGCTATCGCAGGCAAGGTTGTTGCCCGCGAACTGAACAGCGCTGACCAGGAACAGATGATCGATCGTTTCATTGATGAATTGGGTGGCGCAGTATGACCCAGATCGGAAATGTTTACGGCGAATCGCTGTATGAATTGGCAAAAGATGAGAACCTGGCCGCTGAACTGAGCAGCCAGCTGAAGGTGCTGAAAGAGAGTTTCTCTCAGGAGCCCGATTTTCTGCGTCTGCTCTCCACCCCCAGCCTGACCAAGGCTGAGCGCTGCCAGATTCTGGACAACAGCTTCCGTGGCACCGTTCATCCTTATGTTCTCAATTTCCTGAAAATCCTGACGGAAAAGGGCTATATGCGCTACTTTTCCGACTGCTGCGACGCCTACGCAGCACGTTTCAATCAGGACAATGGTATTCTGCCTGTCACAGCCGTTACCGCTGTTGCGCTGAGCAATGCGCAGGCAGAAAAGCTCACTGCCAAGCTTTCCGCCATCACCGGCAAGCATGTTGAGCTGCTTAACCGCATCGATCCCTCCTGTTTGGGCGGTGTCCGCCTGGACTACGACGGTCAGCGACTGGATGATACCGTATCTCACCGTATGGAAACCATCCGGGATATGCTGAAGAACACCGTACTCTGATGAGAAAGCAGGTACTGTATGGAACTCAGACCCGAAGAAATCACAAAAATTATTCGTAGTCAGATTAAGAACTACGAAAACAAAATTGAAGTGAGCGAAACCGGCGTCGTCATCCTGGTTGGCGACGGCATTGCGAAGGCCTCCGGCCTGGACAAGTGCATGGCCGGTGAGCTCGTTGAATTCCCCGATGGCTCTTTCGGCATGGCTCAGAACCTGGAAGAAGACACTGCCTCCCTGGTTATCCTGGGCTCCGATCAGGGCATCAAGGAAGGTGACATCGTCAAGCGTACCGGCCGCGTGGTGTCTGTCCCCGTTGGCAATGGCCTGATCGGCCGTGTCGTCAACGCCCTGGGCGAACCCATCGACGGCAAGGGCGCCATTGAAGCAGAGGCCTACCGTGCCACCGAAATGCCCGCACCTGGCATCATCGAGCGTCAGCACGTTTCCCGTCCTCTGCAGACCGGTATCAAGGCAATCGACGCCATGATTCCCATCGGCCGCGGCCAGCGTGAGCTGATCATCGGCGACCGCCAGACCGGTAAAACCACCATCGCAACCGACACCATCATCAACCAGAAGGGCAAGGACTGCCTGTGCATCTACGTCGCCATCGGCCAGAAGCGCTCCACTGTCGCCCAGCTGGTGGAAAATCTGACCCAGGCCGGCGCCATGGAGTACACCATTGTGGTCTCCGCAACTGCCTCCGAACTGGCTCCTATGCAGTTCCTGGCTCCCTACACCGGCTGCACCATGGGTGAATACTTCATGGCTCAGGGCAAGGACGTTCTGGTCATCTATGACGATCTGTCCAAGCACGCTGTTGCTTACCGTGCCATGTCTCTGCTGATCCGCCGTCCCCCCGGACGTGAAGCTTACCCCGGCGACGTCTTCTACCTCCACTCCCGTCTTCTGGAGCGTGCTGCTCAGCTGTCTCCCGAACTGGGCGGTGGTTCTCTGACCGCTCTGCCCATCATCGAAACCCAGGCCGGCGACGTCTCCGCTTATATCCCCACCAACGTCATTTCCATCACCGACGGCCAGATCTTCCTGGAATCCGAGCTGTTCAACTCCGGCGTTATGCCCGCTGTGAACCCCGGTATCTCCGTCTCCCGTGTCGGCGGTGACGCACAGATCAAGGCCATGAAGAAGGTTGCCGGCTCCCTGAAGCTGCTGTACTCCCAGTACCGCGAACTGCAGAGCTTCGCACAGTTCGGTTCCGATCTGGATGCCGATACCAAGGCACGTCTGGCTCTGGGTGAACGCATCGTGGCTGTTCTGAAGCAGAGCAACAACGCCCCCAAGGAAGTCGCTCAGCAGGTTTGCATCATCTACGCCGTTACCCACGGCTATCTGAACTCTGTGGATGTCGATAAGATTCCCGAGTTCGAGAAGCAGCTGGAAGAGCACATGGACAACTACCATCCCCAGGTTCTGGAAGCCATTCGTACGACCGGCAAGCTGGAGAAGGACACTGAAGAGGGCATCAAGGCCGCTCTGGATGAACTGTTAGCCCAGTTCAACGCATAAGGGAGGAGGTTACCCATGGCTGGCGTCTCCACCAAGGAAATTAAAAACCGCATCCGAAGCATGGAGAGCACCAAGCAGATCACCAAGGCCATGGAAATGGTCGCTGCCTCCAAGCTCCGCCGTGCCCAGGCACAGGTTGCCAATTCCCGTCCCTATTTTGAGCTTCTCTACAATACCATCAACAGTATCGTCCATTCCAACCGTGATTTCAGCTCCCCCTATCTGAAACCCCGTACCGGCGGCAAGGTGATGTACATCGTCATCGCCGGTGACCGTGGTCTGGCAGGCGGCTATAACAGCAATGTCCTGAAGATGGTCATGGCTGAAATCGAGGGCAAGGATGCCATGGTGCTGCCCATCGGTAAGAAGGCTGTCGAATTCTTCCGCACCCGCAAGGTTCCCGCCATCAGCGAAAACTTTGCGGAAGTGGCTGAACTTTCCGTTGGCGACTGCTTCTCCATCTCCAAGATGCTGAGCAATGCCTATCTGGAAGGCCAGTTTGACGAAGTGAAGATTGCTTATACCAATTTCGTTTCCGTCATTTCTCAGGTTCCTGCCACCCGGCAGCTGCTGCCCCTGGTTCTGCCTGAGAATGAAGAAATGGCTCCCTATACCTCCGACATCATTTACGAACCCAGCAATGAAGAAGTCTTCGATGCTGTTGTTCCTGAATATCTGGGTGGTATTGTCTATGGTGCCATCTGCGAGAGCCGTGCTTCCGAACAGGCCGCACGCCGCACCGCAATGGACTCCGCTACCTCCAACGCCGAAGAAATGATTGCCGACCTGAGCCTGAAGTTCAACCGGGCCCGTCAGGCCGCCATCACCAACGAAATCATCGATATCGTTGCCGGCTCTTAATGCCATGTGGCGTTCGCAATTCCCCACCATTTCAACACAAGGAGTTGAGAATCCAATGTCCAAAACCAAAGGAACTGTGATCCAGGTTATGGGTCCTGTCCTTGACATTCGATTCGCTGACGATCAGCTGCCCAAGCTGAACAGCGCAATCGAAGTCCCCAACGGCAACGGCACCATCATTGCTGAGGTTGCTCAGCACATTGGTGACAACGTTGTCCGTTGCATCGCCATGTCCTCCACTGACGGCCTGCAGAGAGGCACCGAAGCCACTGACACCGGCGCTTCCATCAGCGTTCCTGTCGGTGATGAGTGCCTGGGCCGTGTGTTCAATCTGCTGGGTCAGCCCATCGACAACAAGGAAGCTCCCGCTGCTGCCGAGAAGTGGCCCATCCACCGTCCCGCTCCCTCTTACGAGGAGCAGCAGCCCGCTACTGAGATTCTGGAAACCGGTATCAAGGTCATCGACCTGATCTGCCCCTACGCCAAGGGCGGTAAGATTGGTCTGTTCGGCGGCGCAGGTGTTGGTAAGACCGTTCTGATTCAGGAGCTGATCTACAACATCGCCACCGCCCACAACGGCTACTCCGTCTTCACCGGCGTCGGCGAGCGTACCCGTGAGGGCAACGACCTGTACAACGAAATGACCGAGTCCGGCGTTATCGCCAAGACCGCCATGGTCTTCGGTCAGATGAACGAGCCCCCAGGAGCTCGTATGCGTGTCGCTCTGTCCGGTCTGACGATGGCAGAGTACTTCCGTGATGTGAAGCATCAGGACGTGCTGCTGTTCATCGACAACATCTTCCGTTTCACCCAGGCTGGTTCTGAGGTTTCCGCACTGCTGGGCCGTATGCCCTCCGCCGTCGGTTACCAGCCCACCCTGGCCACCGAAATGGGCGCCCTGCAGGAGCGTATCACCTCCACCAAGAACGGCTCCATTACCTCCGTTCAGGCGGTTTACGTCCCTGCTGACGACCTGACTGACCCCGCTCCCGCTACCACTTTCGCCCACCTGGACGCCACCACCGTTCTGGACCGTGGCATTGCCTCTCTGGGTATCTATCCCGCAGTTGACCCCCTGGACTCCACCTCCCGTATTCTGACTCCCGAAGTCGTCGGTGTTGAGCACTACGAGACCGCCCGTGCTGTCCAGTCTATTCTGCAGCGTTACACCGAACTGCAGGACATCATCGCCATCATGGGTATGGACGAACTGAGCGAAGAAGACAAGCTGACCGTTAACCGTGCCCGTAAGGTGCAGCGTTTCCTGTCCCAGCCCTTCTCCGTTGCAGAGCAGTTCACCGGCTACAAGGGCAAGTACGTTCCCCTGAAGGAAACCATCCGTTCCTTCAAGGAGATCATCGAGGGTAAGCATGACGATATCCCCGAGTCCTTCTTCCTGTTCGCCGGCTCCATCGATGAGGTGGTTGCCAAGTTCCGGGGCGGTGAGACCGCATGATGCCCTTCAATCTGAAGATCGTTACGCCTGACGGCCTGTTCTTTGACGGCCAGGCGGAACAGCTGATTGTCCGCACCACCTCCGGTGACATCGGTATTATGGCCCGTCACATGAATTACCTGGCCCCTCTGGGTATGGGTCGTGCTGTGGTTGTTACAGACGGTCAGCGCCGCACCGCTGCCTGTATCGGCGGCATGGTCAGTGTTATGAACGGAGAAGTCACTCTGGTTCCTACCACCTTCGAGTGGGCAGAGGATATTGACATTGAGCGTGCGGAGAAGTCCTTCCAGAAGGCATCCAAGGTCCTGGAAGAAGATGCTTCCACCGCCGATGTGAAGATTGCCAAGGCAAAGATTTCCCGGGCAATGGTCCGCAAGAGTGTTGCCAAGTATCATATCGATATGAATCCCTGATCCATTCCTGCGCAACATAGTTTTAACGCCGGTATCTCGTAAGAGATACCGGCGTATTTTTATTCCTTGTAATAATCCGACTGCAAAATCAGATTATTGATCGCCACATATTCCTCTGCCAGGGTGTCCATTTTCTGACGGAATTCATCGGAAACCGGTACGGTATCCTCAGACAGTTCCAACATTTTTCCGCAGGATGCATCGTAGGCAGCATGGTCCACGATCCAGCTGCCGTCGGAGAAGATGGCATAGCCTTCATAACCATGGTCAAAGGCATCCTGCCCCAGGTAGCCATAGCCGGCATCGATGTCCAGCATGTTCAGCAGCGTTGGCAGCAGATCTGCGGTATTCAGGGTCTTATCCACTTCCGTCGGCGCAAGATCCGCACTCCAGATGAAGCAGGGCGTCTTTTCCAGCAGCAGCTTGTGTTCTACCCCGGATAGCTTCATCAGTTCCGCCTCATCCTTGTAGCCGTATGTATAGTGGTCTGTGACGCCAATGATCACCGTGTCCTGCAGTCTCCCTTCCTCCTCCAGGCACATCATCAGCCACTGGAACATATCGTCCACCAGGCGCGCTTTCAGCATGGCGCAGTCCGTTTCCTCATGACCGGTCATTCCCAGGTATTCCGGGTATTTTTTCAGCCCCCAATTGCTCAGAACCTCATTGTACTTGTAGCTGAGATGGGCAGACCGGGTGATGAGGAAGTTCAGGGTCTTCCCTTCCCGGAAAAATTCCTGCCGCAGTCCGGATTCCGTGAATACCAGCTTATCATCATACAGCAGCTGCTTGCGCTCTTTTTCCGTGTACTGGGTTAAGTAATCGCCGTAATACACATATTCCTCATATCCCATGGCTTCAGAGAACACGCCTCGGCTGTAAAAAGACGGGTCATTGTAGTGGAAGGTTTTGGCGCTGTACCCTTCTTCCCGCAGCAGGGATGCCAGGGATTGGTTATACGCATTGGTCACATAGTCGAAGGCATACCCACCCTGGCTGTTGAGGAAGGAACCGGTGTTCACGCAGAATTCCGTATTGAAGGTTCGGATGCCGCCGTAGGGGGGCGTATAGAAATTGGTGAAGTTGATTCCCTCGGACATAAGCTTCTTAATGGTGGGGGTATGATCTCCGATCATCCAGTCATCCACGGATTCCATCAGAACCAGGATCACGTTTTTATCTTTCAGGATGCCGGTCATTTCATTTCCGACCGCAGAAGGCTGGGTTTCTTCCTCAAGGAACTCTCCGATTGTCTCCCTGGTTTCCTCCTGAGCCATTTCAGTACCCAGCGACAGCAAATTCCGGGCTGCGTCCTTTGCCAATGTCTGATAGATGCCGCAAATCTGATACAGCCGATGGGCATTGAACATATTCTCATAGGCCGCCTGGGCGGACTGCATCCGGCCATAATCTGATTGGGCATATTGGATGTCGTCATCCTTTTCAAAGATCTGCTGGAGCAGATGCGTGCCCCACATGGCTGCTGCCAGTGCAATGGCCAGGCCCGCAAGACGGACGGGAACCCTTCTGGGATACACCGGGTATTTCCAGAGCAGCGCCCCGCCCAGGGTCAGCAATCCGGCGATCCAGAAAAACCAGCTTACAGGATAGCTCAAAATCACATCCCAATAGTCGGCCCCTTCCGAGGCATACCGGAAATCGGACAGCCACATCATTTCCGAAAACAGCTGATAATAGCCGGTCTGGCCCACGGAATACACCAGGATCCCCGCAAACAGAAGCCCAAAAACAACGCGTCCAACCTTTCCCGGCAGCAGACCCAGGAGGCCGCCCAGGAACACCGCCCACAGCGCGCCAAAGGCCAGCGGCCATAATTCCAACGCTTCATTCCCAGGCTGAAGATAGAGAAACGCGAACAGCTCCACCAGAAAGAAGGCCAGGGGAACCAGCAAAAAAGGGCACCGAACTGGGATCTTTGGTTTTCTTTTTTCATATTTTCCGGCATGGGTGATCATGGCAACAGGCGCTCCTTGTGACTTTGTTAGCATCATCTTACCATACAAATGGGTGGCTGTTTGTTAATATTCTTTTATTTTTCTTTTTTCTATGGATGTTTTCCATAAAAAATGCATTTCCCTCTTGTAAAATCTCCCAAATTGGCGTATACTTAATTATTATTTCAGCAAGAAGAGAGGAAACGAATATGCAGCTTATCACCGTTCGTGAACTGTTCAAGAACACCGAAAAGTATGTGGATCAGGAAATCGAAATCGGCGGCTGGGTCCGGAACAAGCGTCCCTCCAAGCAGTTTGGTTTCATCGTCGTCAATGACGGTACTTACTTCACCCCTGTTCAGGTTGTTTACAATGACTCCCTTGAGAACTTCCAGGAAATCTCCAAGATCAACGTTGGCGCTGCGCTGATCATCAAGGGTACCCTGGTGCTGACCCCCGATGCCAAGCAGCCCTTTGAAATTCAGGCTTCCACCGTCACCGTGGAAGGCCCCTCCACCGGTGATTATCCCCTTCAGCCCAAAAAGCACTCCATGGAGTTCCTGCGGTCCATCACCCATCTGCGTCCCCGTGCCAACACCTTCCAGGCTGTGTTCCGTGTCCGCAGCCTGGCTGCCATGGCCATCCACCAGTTCTTCCAGGAGCGGGACTTTGTCTATGTCCACACGCCCCTGATCACCGGTTCTGACTGTGAGGGCGCCGGTGAAATGTTCCAGGTCACCACCCTGGACCTGAACAATGTGCCCAAGACCGAGGACGGCAAGGTAGATTACTCCCAGGACTTCTATGGCAAGCCCACCAACCTGACCGTATCCGGCCAGCTCAACGGTGAAACCTTCGCCATGGCCTTCCGCAACATCTACACCTTCGGCCCCACCTTCCGGGCAGAAAACTCCAACACCACCCGTCATGCCGCCGAGTTCTGGATGATCGAGCCGGAAATTGCCTTTGCTGACCTCAGCGACGATATGCGGCTGGCAGAGGATATGATCAAGTATATCATCTCCTATGTGCTGGAGCACGCCCCCGAGGAAATGGCCTTCTTCAATCAGTTCCTGGATAAAGGCCTGCTGGACCGTCTGAACAACGTGCTGAACAACGAATTCGGCCGCATCACCTACACCGATGCCGTGGCTCTGCTGGAACAGCACAACGACCAGTTCGAGTACCCCGTCCATTGGGGCAGCGACCTGCAGACCGAGCACGAGCGCTACCTGACCGAAGTGGTCTTCAAGAAGCCTGTCTTTGTCACCGACTACCCCAAGGAAATCAAGGCTTTCTACATGAAGCTGAATCCCGACGGCAAGACTGTGGCTGCTATGGACTGCCTGGTGCCCGGCATTGGCGAGATCATCGGCGGTTCCCAGCGTGAGGACAATTACGACATTCTGAAAGCCCGCATTGAAGAGCTGGGCATGAATCCTGAGGACTACGGCTTCTATATGGACCTTCGTAAGTACGGTTCTGCCCGTCACGCCGGTTTCGGTCTGGGCTTCGAGCGCTGCGTCATGTACCTGACTGGCATCGGCAACATCCGGGATGCCATCCCCTTCCCCCGGACTGTGGGCAACTGCGAGCTCTAATATTGAAATCCCCCAAGGCGAACCGTTTCTACGGTTCGCCTTTTTTATATTTTCCATGTACTTATGGTAGAAACAATGGTATAATAGCAAAAAATCAGACTGGATGTGATACAATATGACAAAAGAACAAATGCTGACACTGCTGCGGGGCGATGTGGTTCCCGCTCTGGGCTGTACGGAACCGGTGTGTGTGGCCCTGTGCGCTGCCACAGCGGGCGCTGTGATGGAGCAGCCGATAGAAGCCATAACCGCGGAAGTGAATCCCGGAATCTATAAAAATGCCATGTCCGCCGGCATCCCCGGCTGCTCCATGGTGGGCATCCCCTGGGCGGCTGCCATTGGCGCAAACCTCAAGAACCCTGACAAAGGATTGCAGCTTCTGGCGGACATCACCCCGGAGATTCTCTCCGCCGCCGCGGATTTGGTGGAACGCAGGCAGGTTCTTGTTTCCGTGAAAAATGAGGAAAAGAGTCTGTTTGTGAAATGCACACTGCGGTCTGCCGCAGAAGAAGTGGTCTGCATCACCCGGAACGCCCACAGCAACATCGTCCACCTCAGCCGCAACGGAGAAATTCTGCGTGATGCTTCTGACCAGGCTGTCGCTTCCGGAGATGACACTTTGGTAAATGCACTGACAGAAATGACCATTGCCGACATCCGGGCGTTGGTATGCCAGGCCACCGAAGCGGAACTGGCCTTCCTGATGGAAGGAATCAAAATGAACGAGACCCTGGCCTCCTATTCCGAGTCAAATCCCATTGGCATTGGCCTGGCAGCCTCTCTGCGCCGCCAGATGGGCGGTTCCCTGCTGAGCAATGATCTGATTACCCGGATCACATTGGCCGTTACCTCCGCCGCAGAAAGCCGCCTGGACGGCTGCCCCCTGCCCACCATGAGCAGCTCCGGTGCCGGAACAAAGGGTCTTGTGGTGACGCTTCCCATCAGTGAAACGGCCAAGGCTGTGGGTGCCAGCCGGCTGCAAACCCTTCAGGCTGTGGCCCTGGGTCATCTGGTGAACCGCTACATCAACGCCCATGTGGGCAAACTGTCTCCCATGTGCAGCTGCGTCATGTGCTCTTCCACTGCTGCCGCTGCCGGCATTGCCTTCCTGCTGGGAGGCGATGACACACAGATTGGCTGGGCCATCCGAAATATGTCCGGCACGGTGACCGGTATGATCTGCGACGGCGGTAAGGTGGGCTGTGCCATGAAGGTGGCCACCGGTTCCTTCGCTGCCCTCACCAGCGCCCTCTACGCCGTCAATGGTGTTGCCCTGCGGACTTCTGACGGTATCTGTGCCGAGACACCGGAGCAATGCATCCGGAACATGGCCAGCATCGGCATCAAAGGCATGTCCGGAACGGATCAGGAGATTCTTCGGCTGATGAAGGAATGTAAATAGACATTCATGGTTTTACAGAAAACGCTTCTGTGTACCGAAAGATAGGGATGTTTTTTGCAAACCGATCCGGTCGTGTCAGCAAAAAAATGCCTGCTCATTAGAGCAGGCATTTTCATTGTTGCACTTATACAGCCAGGAAGAACTTCACCAGGAACAGGGCAGAAATCACATAGGTCAGGACGGAAACTTCCTTCGCCTTGCCGCCAAACACCTTCATAATGGTGTAGGCGATCAGGCCAATGCCAATGGCATGGCCGATGGAGCCGGAAATGGGCATACCAATCAGCATCAGTGCCACGGGAACCATCTGGTCCATGTCGTTGAAGTCCACCTTCTGAAGACCCTGCAGCATGAGAATACCAACATAAATCAGTGCCGCGGAAGTGGCTGCTGCGGGAATGATGGCAGCGATGGGGGCAATAAACATACAGGCCAGGAACAGGATGCCGCAAACCAGCGCTGTCATGCCGGTACGGCCGCCTGCCTCCACACCGGAAGCGGACTCCACAAAGGTCGTAACCGTAGAGGTGCCAGTGCAGGCGCCGGTGATGGTGCCAATGGCATCAGACAGAAGCGCCTCTTTCATCTGAGGCATATTGCCCTGCTCGTCCACCATGCCTGCACGGGATGCAGTACCCACCAGGGTGCCGATGGTATCAAACATATCAATGATGGAGAAGGTAACGATCAGTGTCAGAACCGTAAACCATCCCATTTCAGCCAGGCCGGCGAAATTGAATTTAAAGAAGGTGGTCTCCATCATGTCTGCCACAGGAGGCACAAAGGATGCAGTGGCCAGAGAGCTAAAGGGATTGGTGTTCAGGAAAGCAAAGGAGCCAGCCCAGTAAACCACAGAGGCAATCAGCATACCGAACAGGACGGCGCCCTTAATTCCCTTCTTGGCCATGGCAACAATGGCAAACAGGCCGACAAACATGGTCACAACCGTCAGGATCATGGTTGCATATCCGGCATCGCCCATATTGCTCTGCAGAACAGCAGGCGTCAGAGCGCCAAAGAAATCCCGCATGACATAGAAGGGAGCCGAAAAACCATTTCCCTCGGCATAGATGCCCACATTGGAGCCCAGGCCGATGTTCATCAGCATCAGGCCAATGGCGGGAGAGATGCCCAGCCGGATGCCAAGGGGAATGGATTCCACGATCTTTTCGCGGACATTAAACGCAGACAGCACCACAAACAGAATACCTTCCACCAGGATGATGATGAGAGCAGTCTGGAAAGAGGCAACATAGGTCATGCCGGTCAGCGCCACAATGTTTCCCACAACCACAGCAAAGAAGCTGTTCAGGCCCATGCCGGGTGCCATACAGAAGGGCTTGTTTGCCAGAAATGCCATGCAGAACATACCAATGGCAGAGGCAATACAGGTTGCCATGAAAACACCATTCCACAGAGCACTTCCGGTATCAAAATTGGTCAGCAGGTTGGGGTTCAGTGCGATGATGTAAGCCATGGTCATAAAAGTAGTCACGCCGGCAACAATTTCTGTTTTCACAGAGGTATTGTTCTCGGAGAGTTTGAATACTTTCTCGAACATAATATCTACCTTTCTTATGTTTATTACGGCAAAAACCGCTTATATAATGTTATTTTACCATTTTTCTTCAGAAATACAAGCAGTATACAAGTCAAATATATGAACAATTTATGACAGGATTTTGTATTAATCTACCATAGATTTTCTTATTTTCCGCGGATTCTGCCAAGATAAACATCCAGCTTTTCCCGGATATTGTCCGGAATGGTCCGGGCCACAGGGCACAGCTTTGCATTGGCCATCCGGTCGGCAAACATCTGCACGAAAGCAATGTCCTTCTCCATCTGCTCTGCGCTCAGCACCTCCATTGTATCATATCGGTCATGGAAGGTGGCCGTATCGCTGGGTGCGCTGCGGGCAAAGGTAATGGCAGGAACTCCCTTGTCCGCAAAGGGAGTGGAATCACTGGAGTAGATGCCATGCCGCACCTCCAGAGAATACCCCAGTTCGCTGGCAAGATACGAAACATAATGGCACAGGTTCTCCTCCGCGCTGACAGAAGAATGGAACCGGCCCATGATGCAGCCGATCATATCAATGTTGATATCCAGAACACAGTTCTTTACCCGCTCTTCGTCGCTGCAGTAATACTTAGAGCCAAGGAGTCCCCGTTCCTCACTGCCGCACCAGATGAACCGCAGGCCGTAGCGATGAGGATTTCTCGTAAAATACTCCGCCAGAGCCAACAAACAAACGCAGCCGGACATGTTGTCGTAGGCGCCTACGGACAAAGCAGTGGTATCATAGTGCGCCGTCAACGCAATGAATTCTTCGGTCTGACCAGGCAGATCCAGAATCACATTCTGGGACTGGCCCTCCCATTCCTCCTGCTTCAGCCGGATTTTCGCCGTCTTTGCGCCACTGCGGATCAGTTCAATGGCATCTGTCACATGGATGTTCACACCGGGCAGCCGCTGGCCCTTGTGGAAATAAGGGCGCAGTTCCCGCTGGTCAATGTCCTGATTCGGAAATCTCACATTGCCATTGTAGGAAATATAGCCAACAGCTCCGGCTTCCATGATGTCCTGGTATTTCCAGAAACCAACGTAGCCATCCACCAGCACGATTTTTCCCTTGCTCTGGCTCAGGGACCAGGGGTCGGTGCTTCTTAGATAGTAAAAGGGGGCCTCCACCTCATGATCACCGGCGCAAAGATAGCCCTTGCAGGGAATGTCCTTTCCATCCACTGTCAGCACAGCCTGATGAATGTTCGCCATTGGCACTGCAAAGGGCTGAAGCTCTGCCCGGACACCGAGGGAAGATACCCAGGATTGAATGTATTCGGCACAACGACGTTCTTCCTCCGTACCGCTGGTGCGGATATAAGCCGTGTCCTCAAAGATTTTCATGATTTCATTTGCGTTCAAAATAATCGCCTCTCTTTCTTCAATATCCTACAATATTCTCACCGAAAATGCAACAGAAAACCCCGGCTTCCGAGGAAGCCGGGGCAATGTCTTGGTCAGTCCTTAATGTTCAGCAGGAAATCAGGGCAGCAGAGGCTCGTTCATGTTGAACAGCAGGAAGTAAGTACCGGTGGAGGGAACAATGTGGTACTCATCGGGATACTCAGCCATGACAGCGGGGATCTCGTTGGTGGGGCAGCTCTCGACGAACAGCCAGGTGTCGTTCTTCCAGTTGGTCAGGATGTTGTTGTCATCGTCGGACAGGAAGAACTTGATCTCGTTCATGGTAACGTCAGCTGCACCGTGGTACTCGGGTCTCTTCTGGACGGTGATGACAGAGTCATGCTCCCAGCCGGTCATGGTGTAAGCACCGTTGGAGACATAAGTAGCAGCCTCGGTGCACCAGCCCTCATCGCCAACCACATCCTCACGGACGGGCATGTAGGTAGAGAAGGCCAGCAGCTCATTCCAGAAGGAAGTAGCATTGTTCAAGGTAACTTCCAGGGTCACGTCATCGATGGCAGTGACTGCCAGGGTACCGTCCTCATTGCGCTTGATGTAGTCCATCATGTAAGCGTAGGAAGCGCCCAGTTCTTCAGATGCAGAGCGGTTCCAGCCATAGACGAAGTCAGCGGCGGTCAGGGCCTTGCCATCGGACCAGGTCTGACCGGGCTTCAGGGTGTAGGTGTAGGTCACAGTACCGTCTTCATTTTCGACAGGATCAACCAGCTCTTCAGCGCAGTCGGCAACGATCTTGGTGTAGGAACCGTTCTCATCGGGAGCCCACTTTGCCAGGCCGGAGAACAGATGCTGAATCATAACGGCGCCGTCAACAGAGGAGTTCAGAGCGGGGTCAACCGTGTCAGGCTCGGAACCAATCTGAACGGAAATGGAGTCACCAGCACCGTTCACGGTAGAGTGCATGAAATACTTATAGCCGAAGGGGTTAACGCCAACGCCTTCAACAGTCTTGTCCTGAATATAGGAATCGGTGTAGTAGTACAGAGGAACGATGGCGCCAGTGCCCATCAGCATGTCTTCTGCATAGTGCATCATCTCAAAACGGACGGGCTCGTCGGTGCAGGTCTTGATGGTGTCGATCAGAACGTCGAAGGTCTCAGCCCAGGTGCCGTTCTCCACAACAATGTCATAACCCCACTTGGTCAGGTCGATGCTGTAAACTGCCAGGTCAGCGTGTGCGCCCTTGCCCAGCTGTGCGTCGTTGTTGCCGGAGTCGGACATCCACAGGTCCAGCATGCCAACGGGATCGTTGTAGTCAGCAAACCAGCCATGACGGGCGAAGGAGAAGTCGCCAGCCTTACGGGTGTTCTGGAAGGTGTTCCATTCCTGGTTCTCCAGCTGCAGGTTGATGCCTACGCCGGCGAGAACGGACTGCAGGTGCTCACCAACAGCCTTGTGGGATTCCATGGTGTTGTACAGGTAGGTCAGAGTGGGGAAATTCACCAGCATACCATTCTCGTCAACATCATAGTACTTGGTCAGGATCTCATAAGCCTTAGCATAGTTATCCTCGTATGCCTCAGCAGAGGGATCCCAGTAGCCTGCGAAGCCATCAGTGGGATCGCCGGCATTCTCATAGAACTGGCCGCCGGCAACGTCGGTCATGCCCATGGGAACAAAGGAAGTGGCAGGAGTCTGGCCGCCCTGAGCAATGTTTTCGATGATGTAGTTACGGTCAATCATCATGTTCAAAGCCAGACGGATCTCGGCCTCAGCAGCAGCCTTCTCAACAGAGGTCATGCTGGCAACATCCACCTTGCCGGAATCGGTGGAAGTGTCGGTAGCGGGTGCCTGGGTAGCCGCAGGAGCGGAGCTGCCGCCGCAAGCGGCCAGACTCAGAACCATGACAGCAGCCAGAAGCAGAGCAATCAGTTTCTTCATTTTCAATTTCCTTTCGAGAAAAGTGTTTATATTCAAAATTTGTTCCGGATCCGGGAAAGGAACCGGAACAAACAATGAATCAGAATCAGTCCACGTTCTCCAGATTGAAGCAGGCGCAGAAATGGCCGGGCTTCACTTCCTTGAACTCGGGCATGCTCTGGGCACAGATGTCCGTGGCATAGCGGCAGCGGGTACGGAAGGGGCAGCCGGAGGGCGCATTCAGCGGGGAAGGAATGTCGCCTTCCAGGATGATGCGCTGATTGTTTCTGGCAACCACGGGATCGGGCACGGGGACAGAAGACAGCAGGCTCTTGGAATACGGATGCAGGGGATGGTTGTAAATCTCATCGGCATCAGCCAACTCCACCATCTTGCCCAGGTACATAACGGCAATGCGGTCAGAGATATGACGCACAACCAGCAGGTCATGGGCAATGAACAGATAGGTCAGGCCCAGCTTTTCCTGCAGTTCCTGGAACATATTGATAACCTGTGCCTGAATGGAAACGTCCAGAGCGGAAACGGGCTCGTCACAGACAATAAACTCGGGGTTAACCGCCAGGGCACGGGCAATGCCGATGCGCTGACGCTGACCGCCGGAGAACTCGTGGGCATAACGGGCCGCATGCTCGGAGTTCAGGCCAACGTAGCTCATCAGTTCCAGAATCCGGGCCTGACGCTCTTCCTTGGTCTTGTACAGCTTATGGACATCCAGGGGCTCACCGATGATATCGGCAACGGTCATACGGGGGTTCAGGGAGGAGTAGGGATCCTGGAACACCATGGTAGCCTTGGTCCGGAACTCCTTAATGTCGGCAGCAGTCTTAATGGGCTTGCCGTCATAGATGATTTCGCCGGCAGTGGGCTTGTACAGGTTCAGGATGGTACGGCCAACGGTGGTTTTGCCACAGCCGGACTCGCCAACCAGACCCAGGGTTTCGCCCCGCTTGATGGAGAAGGAAACGCCGTCAACTGCCTTTAGGGGCTTGGTCTTCAGGGCGCTGACCTGAACGGGGAAATGCTCCTTCAGGTTTCTGACCTCAATCAGAGGGGTATCATTCTTAATGTTGCTCATTATTCAGCACCGCCTTCCTGATTGTCGAGTTTGATGGTACCGTTTGCGATGCCGTCCTTCACATTCATCCAGCAGGCAGCATAGTGATCATCGTTGATCTTCATGCGTTCGCAGCGCTCACAGATGCAGATCTTCATGGCAGCATCGCAGCGAGGTGCAAAGGGACAGCCCTTGGGCATATTCAGCAGGTCAATGGGGGTACCGGTAATGGGCTGCAGACGGCTTCCGTCGCTGTCCACCGTGGGGATAGAACGCAGCAGGCCCTTTGTGTACTCGTGCTTGGGGTTATAGAAAATCTCATCGGCAGTGCCCTGCTCGCAGATGGAGCCGGCGTACATGACGATGACCTCGTCACACATCTGAGCCACAACGCCCAGGTCATGGGTGATCATGATGATAGCCATGCCCAGTTCTTCCTGCAGCTGCTTCATCAGATCCAGAATCTGGGCCTGAATGGTCACGTCCAGTGCCGTGGTGGGCTCGTCGGCGATCAGAATATCGGGTTCGCAGGCCAGCGCCATGGCGATCATAACACGCTGACGCATACCGCCGGAGAACTCGAAGGGATACTGCTTCATCCGCTTCTCGGGTTCGTTGATATTGACCAGACGCAGCATTTCCACAGCACGGTCATAAGCCTGCTTCTTGTTCCGGTTGGTGTGCAGCAGAATTGCTTCCATCAGCTGGTGGCCGACGGTGTAGGTGGGGTTCAGAGAGGTCATGGGGTCCTGGAATATGATGGAGATCTTGTTGCCGCGGATCTTCTTCATCACTTCCTCACCGGCGCCAACCAGCTCCTGACCATCAAACTTGATGGAACCACTGACGATCTTGCCGGTGCCGGCCAGGATCTGCATGATGGAATAGGCACTCACGGACTTACCGGAACCGGATTCGCCCACGATGCCCAGGACCTTGCCACGGTCCAGCGTATAGGAAACACCGTTGACCGCCTTCACTTCACCGGCATCGGTGAAGAAGGAGGTATGCAGGTCTCTCACTTCTAACAGAGCCATAATTGATACTCTCCTTTCTTAACCGTTCAGCTTGGGATCGAATGCATCGCGCAGACCATCGCCAAACAGGTTCAGAGACAAAACGATCAGGGAAATCACCACAGCAGGAATGACCAGACGGTAGGGATAGGAATTCATACCGTTCAGGGCATCAGATGCCAGGGAACCCAGGGAGGGCATGGGAGCATTGACACCCAGACCCAGGAAGGACAAATAGCTTTCCGTGAAGATTGCGCTGGGGATCTGCAGAGCTGTGGAGATGACCACCACGGAGATGCAGTTAGGCAGCAGATGCTTCATGATGATCCACTTGCCGGCAGCGCCGGTGGCCTGGGCAGCCAGAACATACTCCTGTTCCCGCAGGGACAGGATCTGACCGCGGATCTGGCGGGCCATGGAGACCCAGTACAGCAGGCCAAAAACAATGAACAGCGAAATCATATTGACGCCCAGCTTTTCCAGTACCGTACCGGCAATGATGGGAGCCAGAGCGTCCTTCATAACGGTACTCAGCAGAATGATCATCAGCATATCAGGCAGAGAGTAAATGATATCCACAATACGCATGATGATAATATCCACTTTTCCGCCGCAGTAGCCGGCAATGGAGCCAACCGTCAGGCCGATAACCAGAACGATCAGAGAGGCAAAGAATCCAACTGCCAGGGAGATGCGGGCACCGTAGACCACACGGATGAAGTAGTCACGGCCCTGGGCATCCGTACCAAAGATGTGGGGGAAGATGCTTTCGCCTTCCTCCATTCTCTGCAGTTCCTTTTCACCATACTGGAAAGGAGCCAGGTTGTTATAGGAAGCGTTGACAGGACGGCCGGGTGTAACGCCCAGCATCTGGTCATACTTGTAGGGCCAAATCATGGGCAGAATGATGGAGCTGAGAGCAATGATGATGATGACAAAGAAGCTGACAACAGCGACCTTGTTCTTCATCAGGCGCTTGACACCATCCTTAAAGAATGTAGAGGAGGGGCGCATCTGCACCATGTATTCTTTTTCAGCATCCGATGCGGGAGCGAAGCAATCCAGATCGGGATGCATGGACAATTTCTTCAGGTTCATATTTCCTTGTCCTCCTTATTCCAGATTGATTCGGGGATCAACGACCTTGTACAGGATATCGCTGATCAGGTTCATAACCACAATCAGGGTAGCCAGCACGATGGTGGTGCCCATGATCAAGGGGTAGTCACGGTCCGTGATGGAACCAACGAAGGCACGGCCGATGCCGTTGACAGCGAAGATCTTCTCCACAACCAGAGAACCGGTGACAATGTAGGCCAGCATGGGGCCAACGTAAGTAATAACAGGGATCAACGCATTCTTCAGAGCATGCTTGAAAACAATCTTCATACCGGAAACGCCCTTGGCCTTGGCAGTACGGATGTAATCCTGGCCCAGAACATCAAGCATGGAAGAACGGGTCAAACGTGTGATGTTTGCCATGGGAGACAGAGACAGCGTAATCACAGGCAGGATCAAGCCGTCCGCTGTTGTGCCGTTGGCAGGCAATAGTCCCAGCTTTAGCGAGAAAATCAACAATAGGAACGAACCCATTATGAAGCTGGGCATGGAAACGCAGGCGGTGGAAAACACCATGATGCTTCTGTCGAGCACAGAGTTGCGCTTCAGAGCGGCAACAGAGCCCATAACAATACCGAAGGCTGCAGCAATCACGGCAGCAAGCAAGCCAAGCTTGATGGAAACACTGAGACCACGGGCGATGATGTCATTGACATTCTGGCCACGCTGCTTCAGGGAAGGACCGAAATCCAGCTTGGTAACGATATCGCTCAGATAAGTAACGTACTGTTCCATAACAGGCTTGTCCAGACCGTACTTTGCTTCCAGCGCTGCCTGGGCTGCTGCGGAGATTGCCTTTTCGCCAGTGAACGGGCCGCCGGGAACGGCACGGGAGACGAAGAAGGTAATGGTGATGACAACCCAAACGGTCAGCAGAGCCAATGCGATACGCTTCAGGACGTACATCAGTGTTTTGGAGTTCATTAACATCTTCCTTTCGCACGGGATATTTTATACCACCAGGGCCAGATGGAAGAAATACACCCGCTTGATATGTTTCTTTCCAAAAACAGTTTTCACCGTTTGCCACCTTTTTCAGATTTTTTGACGAAATTTATCAAAAAATTTGGAAAAGGTGTGGAAATTTACTTTAGATTATAATACATTTTGTATATTTTTTCAACCTTGTTAATTTGATGAATAATCAATTAACATTTGCTTCATTTTTGTGACTTTTGCACATAGACAGTTGTCCGTAGTGCAAAACACACAAGTTGCACTCCCCATTTTATGAAATATAAAGTCACAACGTTATTTTTCTCCGTCAGATTAAACAAGGAAGCCACCTCTGTTTTGTTTTATGGTTATTTACTTTTTCCAAATCCAGGCTCTTTGGTCGAAAGACAGTTTTGTAAGATAGTCCCTATATGGTAGACATCCTGTGCGCACCACAAATACTTTCCCCTCTCATTTCGAATTTCCAACGAACAGCAAATTCATGTTTATGCATTTTTGAGGTAATATATTCATTTCCAGGGTGTATAATATCCTCTTTCGTGCCATATTCTCTTTCTACCTGACGAAAATAGCTGATTATCGGGGATATCCCTGAAAACCCTCTTTAGTCAGGTACCAGGTGTCAGCTCCCTATATGGATGATCCCAATGCTCCGTCGAGAAATCGCGTCGAAGTCTTCCGTTCTCTCCCGCAAAACGCAAATAACGGACATTCCGCAAGGAATGTCCGTTATTTGTGGCAGGGGCACAAGGACTTGAACCCTGAGCCTACGGTTTTGGAGATGATGCCGA
>JBJDYI010000212.1:0-6592 GCA_051867165.1 Faecousia sp.
ACAGCACCATCCTGTCCCCATTTCATTTACTGCATATCTCTCTCAGATTTCTTGCTTTGTGCCGGAGCATCTTTCTTCGCCCCGGAGGATAACTGCTCCTGCTTTTCCTTCAAGCGTCCAAGCAGGGACGGCTTCTCATCCGTTGTCTTTTCCTCTTTCTTCGCAACACGATTGTTGTTCCTGCCGTCGATCATGTTGTAATTCTGTTCTTCGGAAATTTCAGCCGCACGGAGATACTCGCCGTTTTCCAGATACTTCATCCAGTCCTGTTTCTCCACGCCGAACAAGCCGCCAAGCTCCACATGGCGCTGGAACTGCTTTTCGTTTCCGATCACGCTTTCCGTTCCATCCGGATGGAGGGCATACAGCATCATGCTGCCCTGCTTGAAATATTGTTCTGCCGTTTCCGCAGACATCGGAACCATGCCCAGGAAGGAATATCCATACTTCTCCATGTCCTGCGCCGAAACGGAAGGATCAGGAACCACCTCCAGCGGTGCAGCTTCCAGACGAATCAAATCCACGATTTCCTGCGAAAATCCATCATACACTTCCTGGGCATACAGGATGCCTTTCTCATCGACAATGACGGACGCCACTTCATCACCGTAGGTATCATGCTCCAACAGGAAGTACAGCCTTCCGTCAATATCCTGCTTTTCAATGGGATGCCATGTGCCGATATGCTGTGCCACAGCAATCTGTTCACTTTCCATCGAAATCGCTTTTTCCATTGCCTGCACCAGCAGGAACTCCGGCACTTCTGCAAAGCCGAAGCTGTCCACATAGTAGGCGGTATCCACACCATCCTTATGGAACACCACAATATCGCTGACGCTCAGCGAATGACCTCTGAAATCTTCCGGGTGGTACAGATTGAACTTCTCATAGATACTGTCCAGCGTGTCCTTATCCCCAAGCGGCGCATTGTAGATCAGATCGTAATTCTCACGCTGTACCTTCGCCCCCATTTTTGCCAGACGCCGCAGTCCTTCAAAACGAAGCTCACGGGTGCTGTCATCGTTCTTTAACTGAAAAATATCGTAACTGTTATTTGCCATCAAACACCTTTCCGGGATTGCTCCCTGTCTCTATTATAATAATGTAGGAATCCGAAAAACAGGGAATCAATCCCCCATCTTCAAACGGGAAAACAGAGGATTGATACGTTCCCTGCCTTTGTTCAAAATAAGCCTTTACTCGGCCTTTGCGCCCCTCACCGGCGGCTTGGAACAGTTCTGAATTGCTCTCTGCCGTGCCGCTTCTCTGCGCTCTTTGCTGTACGGCTCACGAATCAGGACACACTCTTTGGGAACGGCATAGGTATATGCTCCGTCCCCATGTTTCTTTTCCAGCCGTATTTCATCCGGGTACTTACTCGCCAGCTTTTCCAGCTTGCGAATCATCTTCGGATCAAAGGAATATACGCTTGCTTCTCCTTCCGACTGGTTATACAAAATGATCGTTTCCCGTTCCACGGCACTTCTCAAATCAGTCCCTCCCAATCCGGCTCATCTTCCTCCTCGGCAGGCACAAAGACAAGCTCGGAAAAATCCTCCTCGGACATTTCTTCCAACAGGAGAATCGTCTGCTTCATCAGCTCCGCCATATCCTGATCGTCGATAAAGGGAAGGGAAGCAGAAATATCCTCTGCCAACACCTTCCTGTCAGAATGATTGAAAATGCACATCAGGTTCATCATTTCCACGTTGTTCACAATCAAAGCTCAACACCTCTTTTCTTATCCTGCGCCTTTGCAGGATTCTGTTTTGTATTTGACACCTGTTTCTGCTTATCGTGCAGGCGGGACAGCACCGACGCTTTGGGTGCTTTTTCATCCTGCATAACAGCCTGCGATTTTTCCTTGCTCCGTTCCTGCTCCATATTCAGCAGTTCCCGGAATGCTCCATTGACCATGACCGGATGGGTATTCACCGCATAAGAGAAACGAATATCTCTGGAATAATCCTCTGTATTTGCTCCGGGAATCACAACCCTGGCAGCACTTTCTTTTGTACTCGGATAATACCGCCCATCGTGATCCGCAAGCTGGATGGTACTTGCCAGAACAATCTTGCATCGTTCCATGCCGTATTTATCCACCCATTGCTGCAGATATTCCGGCATCCGCCTTTCATGGTAAGCCATGCTGAAATCCTTTTGAAATTCATGGGCGCAGGCTTCGGTTTCCCTGCGGCTTGCTCTCCAGCTATCAACCTTTCCCTGCTGTCTGGCTTCCTCAAAGGTCAGCGGACTCAGGGGAACAATCCCCGGTTTTGCCTGGGCAGATTCTTTTACAGCCGACCGCTCATCCATGATACTTTGCAGCTGCGACAGGGCATTCTGGACAAGAGGGCTTTCCCGATAATGCCCAATGTCATTGACCACATCACTGAGTATCCGGTTTCCATGCATCAGATCGCAATCCATATCATCGTAAATGCTGCCATCGTGCAGAACAAAGCCGATGGATTTCACACCGTTCATGCGTTCCGATGGAATCTGGTCATACAACGCAACGGCTTCCTCCAGCGTTTCAATGCCCTCATGGTATTCCCCCATATTGTGGAACTCGCCGCACTCCGCAACATAGAAGGAAATCGTCGGCTCTCTCTTTTCAATGTCTGGTTCAGCGGAAGCCATTTCCGGGGCATCAACGGAAGCCTGTGCCTGCTGAATCTCCTTTTCTGCCACAGCTTCCACCTGTTCCATCAGGTCATCGTAATTGATTACCTCGCAGTCCTCAAAGGTCAGGTTATCATCTTCCAGAAGCTCATCTATTGCTTCCCGGATCGTATAATCCGGATTTTCCAGCACACCGCCGTCCATCAGATGATAGTTTTCATCGTAGAAGGAATAATCGAAGCCCTCCTCGGTGTGCTGAATGGTAAAATACTGTTCCCCGATACGATATGCAATCTGCGCATCATGCAGATCGAGTGCCACATCAATGCGCTCTGTTGCTGCAATGATCTCCGGGTTTTTCCAGCCTTCCACGCCAAGGTAGTCCACCACAATGCGGTCAATGCCGTTGATGCACTGAATGAAATCCAGACTTCCCGGCAAAGGATTACTATTCTCAATGCCAAACGCCTTCATTTTCTCGTTCGGCAGGGCAAAGTAGGCTTTCAGCGCCGTGTCCATATCCTCGAACCGCTGAATAGACAACGGGCCTTTTACCTGCAAATCCTCCACCACATAAAACTGCTTGATGAACGGCTGTTCCTGCTCAGACTGCAAAGCACGTTCTTTGCGAATCGCTTCAATGTTCGCATCAATTTCTTTGATCATGCTGTCGGCTTCTCTGCGGATCACCTCCATAGAGCTGCGAAGCTCTTTCATCTCCCGGCCATTGCTCCATCCGGCAATATAGCCGAAGGAGTATTCGCTTGTTTCAATGCCGTAACGCTGGCACACCGTATAAGCCACACTCTCAGCCTGGACTTCACGGGTGCGCCGATCCACCATCACACCGTTTTCAGCGTCAGCCATATCCACATCATGCAGACGGGAATGGGCGATCTCGTGAATTGCCGTTTTCACATTCTGCGCTTCGCTCATGCCCTCAGCAATGGCAATTCTCTTTTCCACCTGATGGTAATAGCCATGGGAATCCCCCTCGATGACTTCAAAATCCATCGGCACTTTAGAAGTTCGCCGGAGGGCTTCAAAAAACATGGCATAGCCCTCAACGCTGCCGGTCAAATCCTGCACCGTAGCCAGTTCCGGTAAAGGCTTGCCATCCGTCTGGCTCACATCGAATACCGATGTTACCTTAAAATAGGGTTTCTGAATGGTCACGGTTTCCTTTTTCGGTTCGCCGTTTTCATCCAGAACCGGGCGTTTCGTGTCCGGGTCAAGCACATCACGCTCAACCTCAACTTTTCGGGGAGCCGGGGCAAATATCTTGATTGCCTTTTCTCCCTTCATAACATTTCGCTCGAATTTCTTCTGCCATGCGCCATATCCAGCCACAAGGGTCGCATCCGGCTTCTGCATGGCTATCAGGAGCGTATTGGAAAAGCTGTAGTTATGGAACTGCGACATGACACGCAGATATTCCATATACTTCTCGGAAGTAAAAAGCTCCTGTACCCCTTTTTCCAAACGCTCCGTGATTTCTTTTAACTGTTGCTGCTGTTTACTTTCTGCCAATCGTATTTCCTCCTAAAGAATGACTCCCGCCAACATCATGCTGGCGGGAGCGTATCGCTTATATTTCCTGTTCCTGTTTTCTCTGCGGCGAGAGGACATCACCGCCATGGGCTTTGACCTTATCCTGCATCTTCTTGAGCCTGTCCATAACAGACGGTCTTGCCGCAGGCCGGTCTGCACTCATGCGAGAATCGTCCTCATCGTCAATATCGCTGTAACCCCTTTCCGGTTTGTCATTCCCTGCATCCATATTGAGCAGGGCATTCAGCTCGGATAATCTTTCCTCCTTTGCTCTCAGTTCTTCTGCCTGTGCAAACGGCGTCGCAAGCTCCGCTTTTGCAGATTCCATCTGCGTATGCAGCGTTTCCAGCCGTTCCTCCGCCTTTGTCAGCAGGCTTGGAATATCGGTCAGAACATTGTTGATTCTTGTGATATTACCAATGCCATCCGTGCCGACCTCCACCTTGTAGCTGCTTTTCCCCTTTAAGGTCAGTTCAAATTTATTGTTGAACGCATCATAGTGGACGCTCATGGAAAATCCGGCATAATGCCCGATTTCCCCGTCTTTCTGGATTGCCTTCATGCCGGTGCAGGCTGCAACAATGGCAAGTCCCGCTTCCTTCTTGCTGTCAAAGGTCTTGCCGCCGACCTCCATAATGAAATGGTCATTGTCCTGCGGCAGTTTCTCAGCAGCCATGATCTGATCGGCTTTCAGCCCTGCAATCCGTTCTTCCGTTGCGGTAATCATCTTCGGATAATTCATCAGAATATCATCCTCCAAACGGTAACGCTGGGAATCGTAGTTTGCTTTCAAAAGCCGGAGCTTTGCGACCTGGATATCCAAATCCATTTTCTCCTTAATATAAGGATTGCCCGTGGCAAGTGCCTTGATCTCCGCATAGGACAGTGCCGCTTCATCAATATCATCCGCAGACCGCACAGGGCTTTTGCTGGTCATGATCTGGGAGATAAACTTCTGCTTATTCTCCAAAAGCTGCCAGCTATATGCATCGAATGTCCCTTTGGTGATATAGCGGAAAATCTTCACCTTATCAAACATATTTCCCTGACGGATAATGCGCCCCTCCTGCTGTTCAATATCAGAAGGCTTCCACGGCACATCCAGATGGTGCAGCGCAATCAGCCTGTCCTGCACATTCATACCGGGACCCATCTTGGCGGTTGACCCGATCAGCACACGCACCTGACCGCTTCGCACCTTTGAGAAAAGCTCTGCCTTTCGGATTTCCGTATTGGCTTCATGGATAAAGGCAATCTGTTCCGCTGGAACACCCTTTTCAATCAGCTTATTCCGCAGATCGTCATAGACATTGTACTCACCGTCTCCTTTTGGTGTGCTCAAATCGCAGAACACTAATTGTGCCGCTTTGTCTTTGGCGGTATCCTGCCAGATAGAAAACACATTCTCCACACAGGCATTGGTCTTACTGTCCGGATTGTCCGGCAAAAGCGGATTGTTCAGACGCTGATCCAGTGCGAGTTTACGGCCATCGTTGGTTATTTTGAGCATATTGTCAACGCTTGCATCCACACCGCCGTTTCGCACGATTTCCGCTCTCTTGCCAAGAGCTTCCACCATCGCCTGCTGTTCCTCGCTGGGTTCCAGCACCACATCGGTGTACTCTGCTTCGGGAACAGGAAGTTTCAGCATATCCGAGGTCTGAATGTCTGCCGCTTCCTTAAAGACTGCCATCAGCTCAGGCAGATTAAAAAAGCGGGCAAACCGTGTCTTTGCCCGGTAGCCCGTTCCTTCCGGTGCCAGTTCCACCGATGTCACCGTTTCGCCAAAGGTAGATGCCCAGGCATCAAAGTGTCCAAGGTTCATTTCCATCAGCGAGTTGTACTGCAGATACCGCATCAGCGTATAAAGCTCTGTCATACTGTTCGAGATCGGCGTACCGGTTGCAAAGGTAACGCCACGGCTTCCGGTAAGCTCATCCATATAACGGCATTTTGCAAACATATCGGAGCTTTTTTGCGCTTCGGTCTGGGCAATACCGGCAATATTCCTCATTTTTGTATAGAGGAACAAGTTTTTGAACCCGTGGCTCTCATCCACAAACAGTCTGTCCACGCCCAACTGCTCAAAGGTGACAACATCATCTTTTTTGCTCTGGTCATTCAGACGTTCCAGCCTTGCCTCCAGTGATTTTCTGGTTTTTTCCATCTGCTTGATGGTGTACTGCTCCGCATCGGTGTCCCTTGCTTCTTCAATCTGGAACATCAGCTCATCAATCTGATTCTGCAGCATCATTTTCTGCCGTTCCACGGACAGCGGAATACGCTCAAACTGCGTATGTCCGATGATGACCGCATCATAATCGCCTGTCGCAATTCTGGCGCAGAACTTCTTTCTGTTGGCAGGCTCAAAGTCCTTTTTGGTGGCAACGAGAATATTTGCGCCGGGATACAGCTT
>JBJDYI010000213.1:0-1756 GCA_051867165.1 Faecousia sp.
CGGTTCAGTTTCTTGTTGTAGCGCAGATCCCATTCGGCATCCACCAACCGACCCACCTTCTCCCGGAAGGGGATCAGGTCGGAATTGGGATCCCGGAGCAATTCTTCCAATGCCTCTGCCATGCCGGAGAAGCGCATGACCTTCAGCTTGCTGCACAGCTCATAGTCTTCGGTAGAAAGGATATCCGTCATCACTTATAGAACTCCTTTCCCCGGAGGTTCTCGTGGGACGGAAGCTTCTGCTGTGCTTGCTCCTGCCTGCGCTCCGTCAGCTGCTTCAGGCACCGCTTGAAATAGGAATACCGGCAGGCATTGCCCTCCACGCAGAGCCGGGCCGCTTCCTCCACCAGCAGCTTGGACTGGCCGGAGCACATATGGAGGATGCCGTTGCAGCTGTTATAGGACTGCTCCTCGTGCTGGCTGGAAAGAAGAACCGTATCAATCATCTTGGCGGTGTAAGGACCGTATCCGGCGGCCCAGCGGCGGTAGTAGTCGCCGTTCTTCTCGTTCACATCCCGGTAGAAGCGATGCTCCTGGGGCATATGCTCCGTCTTGGTAATATACTTGGGAAATGTGGTATAAGACCGCCTGTGGGTGCAGATCAGCTTGTTATTCCGGTCACAGATTCGGATTTCCGCCATGGTCGCCTTCAGGAAAGCGGGCTGGCCGTACATCGTACAGGGAACGGAATAGTAATGTTCGTCAAAGAGCAAATGGTAATTGTTGGGGACTTTCTGGAAATACCGGTACTCGCAGGGAGAGAAATGTCCGTTGGTCAGCGGGCGCATCTTCGGCTTGTCATAGTTCCCGAATGCCTCCCGCCGGGAGAAGCATTGACCCTGGATCTTCCGGTCGTTCAGGTTATCCACGATTCGCCGGACATTCCGGTTCAGTTCATCCAGAGTGTAATAGACACATTCCTTCAGTTCCTCCAGCAGGTGGGTTTCCAGCCACTGGACACCCTTTTCGACCGTTGCCTTGCCCTTGGGCTTCCGGGCAGGAGGCGGAAGGATCACCACCTCATAGAACTGCTCCAGATCCTGATATGCGGAATTGAGGATCAGCTCGTCCCTGGTATGCTTGGTAACGGCGGCACGGAGGTTGTCGGGTACCAGATACTTGGGGACTGCACCATAGTAGTCCAGAGCATGGACGGTGCCTGCAATGAAATTGGGCAGCTTCTCGTCAGAGAAGGCCTCGGCGTAGATCATGCTGCTGACGCCGACGGTGGTGACGAAGATGTGCACCTTCCGCAATTCGCCGGTCTGAGCGTCCACCAGAAGCTCCGGCTGGTCGCCGACCCAGTCGATGTACACCCGCTCTCCCGGAACCCGCTCCACGGCCATACGAAGGCTCTGGGATCCGTGGTGGGTGCTGACATACTGGTTGAAATAATGGCAGAACTGGGTGTACTGGTAGCCGGAGGGATGCTCCTGCTTATATCGGAGCCACAGGAAGTACAGGTTGGCCTTGCTGCCTTCCCGGTTGAGGCGGGCGTATATGGCCTCGTAGTCCGGCATGATGTCCTCGGACTTCCTGCGGACATTGGAGGGCGGATAGAAGGATGCTTCGACTTCCTCAGCCGGCATCTGCTTCAGAACCTCCAGTGGGACGCCCTTCTCCAGATATCGGGTCATGATGAGATTCACGGTGCTGTTGCCAACACCGTAGCGGTTGCGGCAATCTTCGTAGGAGATGCCCTTAAGACGCATCTCGATGATGCCAAGAATGGTCGTGCTGTTTTGCATTGAAAATGA
>JBJDYI010000214.1:0-1755 GCA_051867165.1 Faecousia sp.
CCGTATTTCTCCTCCAGTTCGGCATCCCATTTGCAGCAATCCGTGTTGCTGCGGTCTGCCAGATATCGGCGGATAAATTCTTCTTTCGTCATATGCAGATCTCCGTTGACTTAAATCGTACCTGTCCAACCGGTGACAGTCAGAAGGAACACGATTACGCAGGCAAGACCGATGAAGCAAAGCACCTTGGGGAATACCCACTTGAACCACTTCGCAAAGGGTACATTTGCCATAGCGCAGGATCCGATCATCCAGCCCAGCAGAGGTGAGACCAAATTGGTAAAGCTATCTCCCATCTGGTAAGCGACGACCGCCAGGTTCAGCTTGAGTCCCAGCGCTTCGGCAACAGGCTTCATGATAGGCACCAAAATCGCGGCCTTTGAAGTTGCGGAGGGAATAATAGGGTTGATGATAGATACAATCAGCGTCAGTCCCACGCTGGAGACAGACCGGGGCAGTGCCATCAGTGGCTTGGTGAGTGCATATACGATGGTGTGGATGACATTTCCGTTGGCCAGTATCAGGGATATGACCTTTGCCAGTCCGATGACGAAGGCTACAAAGGCCATGGAGGCCAGACCCTTTGCAAAGCTGTTACCCAATTCGTCTGCACGCATTCCGCCAATAATGCCAACCAATACCATGGTAACCAGCATAACGGCAGTCATAAAGTCAAAGGTTTTATCGGAATCACCACCCAGCAGGGGATACAGGGCAATAATGACATACTGCGCAATAAAGAGGACAAGCACCAGAACTTTGCGCCAAGTCATCTGTACATCTTTGATGACACCATTCTCATCCACTTGGCTCACCATTTCATCGGGCCGCCAACCCTCGCTGTACATCAGGGATTTTGTAGGATCTTTGCGAATCTTCTTCACGTAATGCAGAACCATCACAATGGCAACCGCAAGGAAAAAGTTCATAATCACCAGACGGGTGAAGAAAGCGGAATACGGAATGACACCCATCAGCATTTGCGTGGTAGCCTGCTGGGCAGGGCCGGTGCCGAAACCGATCAATGCGGCAAAGGTAGTGACACCCAGCGCACAGATGGGATCCAGCTTCAGCTTTTTGGCAAACAGGATGCCGATGGGGACAACAGCAATCAGGGCATCTGTGCCGCCGAAACCACCGAGGTAGGCCATCAGAACCATCATCAATATGATCAGCAGATTTGAGCCTTTATCTTTCAGTTTTGCAACAGACCAATTCATCAAATCGTCCATGACACCGGTATCCAGCACAACATTAATGGTTGCACCAGAGATCATAACGACGAACATAATGGTGGCGGCACTGGTCAGGCCGGTTTTCATCAGCATCAGGGCGTCCCAGGGACTGACAGGGGTCTGATAACCCAAATAGTTGAACTCCGTACCAATGATCTGTCCGGTTTCGTTGGTAGCAAACTGACCAGCAGGGATTACATAAGTAGCAAAGCAGGCCAACAGGATGATACCGGTCATGATCCAGAGCAGGTGCGGCATTTTGAATGCTTTCTTTTCCTTCTGGGCAATTGTTTTTTTCTGAGAAGATTCTCTCTTGGTATCCATAATTTCCTCCTTTATGTAGGGCAATGTGATTTGGTCTCTATGATCCATACAGGGGGTAAGTGCGGAAGGAACGTGAATCAGAAAGAGCGCAGAGACAATCCGTATTCTGTTTATGACATCTGCCGGGATGCTCGCTCTAACATCTGTCAGTTCCCGCTAAAAACGAAAGCCAGTTCTGTCAGTGTGCCAAGAGGAA
>JBJDYI010000215.1:0-6567 GCA_051867165.1 Faecousia sp.
GTCAGCCCCTGGTCACCACCGATATGCTGGGCAAGGTGGACATCGTTGTCACCGTAGCCGGCGGCGGCGTTTCCGGCCAGGCCGGCGCCATCCGTCACGGCATCTCCCGGGCCCTGGTGGTCCTGAACCCCGAGAACCGCGCCTCCCTGAAGGCCGCCGGCTTCATGACCCGCGACCCCAGAATGAAGGAGAGAAAGAAGTACGGCCTCAAAGCCGCCCGTCGCGCTCCGCAGTTCTCCAAGCGTTAACCAGACTTCCCCAAGAGATAAATTCCACCGCTTTTCAGTCCGTCTCAGGACGCTGTTTCGTTGGATTTATCAAACCTTTTGGAGTTCTGAGCGTTCCTCGATTGTGCTGTGTTTGACTGCGTAAGGAGCGAGCAAGGAGCAAGCAAGGAACAAATATCGCAAGCGAAAACCGAAACCTGATGAGCAGGAGATGTATCCGCAAGGAGAACATCTCCTGCTTTTTCGTTATCAGCCGTTTTCATGGTGTACTCTCTTAAATCTGGTTGATTGCCTCCACCAGGGTTTCAATATCCAGGTGGGTGTAAACACGTTCGGTGAGCGTCATGGCACCGGAGTGTCCGACAATCTTCTTGATCATGGTCTGATCCACATGCGCTTCTGTCAGCATGGAGATACAGGTGTGTCTGGTGTCGTGGGGCGTGTGGTTGAAGCCGATCTGCTCCATCAGGGGTGTAAAATAGCTGTCATAATAGTTTCTGTAGTCAAAGTGCTTCTGGTCAGGGGTATGCAGTAGGTATTCGCATTTGGAGCCTTCATACCATGCCTTGTAAAATGGAAGCACTTTGTCTGCAATCGGGACTTTCCGCAGGCCGTTCTCCGTCTTGCTGGCAATCACATCGAAGTATTGTTCTTCCAGATGGACATCTTCCTTTTTCAAATCCAGAAACTCCGAGATGCGGCAGCCATTGTAAATCAGCATCAGCACGATCTGATAGAACGGGTCCTCTGCCAGCTCCCACAGCCGCTTGATCTCGGCTTTGGTAAACTTGTTCCGATCACGTTTGTCAGGATTCTTGTCCTTGTACCGGACAATATCCACGAACTCGGAATAATCCTTGTTGCAGATGTCGTTCTTCATAGCGTAGTCATACAGCTGACTGAACAGGCCCTTCAGCTTTTTCAAGGTGGGATAGTTCTTCCCGCAGGTGTCCACCACAAGCTGTAAATCCGCCAGCTTGATCTCCCGGAACACCTTATGGTACAGCGTCCCGCACACCTTGTAGGAGGCTTCATAGCCCTTCACATTGGAAGCTGAGATGGTGGGATACTTCCCCTTGGACCAGCACTCATAGACCTCCTGGAAGGTGGCCTTGGACGCTTTCACATCGAAGGGGTTATTGTTGTACTCCGCCAGCATTTGCAAGCCCTCCGCTCTGGTGGCCGCATAACCGATGGTGATCTGCTCCTGAATTTGCTTCTGCTTTTCTTCGTCCCAATGCCAGCCTACGGTCTTTTTGACAGCATAGGGTCTTCTTCGTTTTCCGGACATTTTCTTGACGCTTCCATATCCGTTGGGTAATCTCAAATAGTATCAAACTTCCTTTCTCCCAGTGACTAAAGATAGAATTTGAAGGTACTTTCCCTTCATCACTGCTGGCTGTCGGTTTCCCCAGCGGCCTTTTTCATTTGTTCCAGCCGTTGGCGATCCAGTTCGTTGCGGCGCTGGATTCGCTCCATCTCGGTGAGAACTTCCGCTTCCCTGTCTTGCAGCTTGGCTCCTGCATAATAGGCCAGCTCTTTTTCCATCCAGCGGTCGAAGCCCTCCTGATCTGTCCAGTAAGTTTCCAGCTTCTCACGTTCGTCCCGGAAATCCTCCAATATCAGGCACAGGGAGTCATTCATCTCCGCCGAAGAATCGTTCCCCTTGAACCGCAGGGAGCAAGACCATTCCTCGCTGTGGGGCGGACGCTGCACATCAATTTCAAACCGGATACCCGCTTTTTTGTTGAGCTGGTAAAGCACCGCAATCACATCGGACAGGCTATTCAGTTCGATACTGGGCCGTCTGTAACCGATCAAATCTGCCGGAGACACGTTCAGCTCCTTGGCTATGGCGTTGATCATGGCAATGGACGGTTCAATCTCACCGCTCTCATACTTCTGGATGGTACGCAGGGTCTTGTTGAGCCGAGTGGCAAGCTCTGTCTGGCTTAAACCGGCAGCTTTTCGTGCCGACTTAACCCTTTCGCCGATTTCAGCTGGATTGCTGTTCATTTAAATCACCTCGTCTGTATTGTAACACGGAGCCTTGCGAATTGCAAGAACGTAATATGAATTCTTTATTCGTATTTGCTCTTGACAAGGTGTTGTCAGCAAGATATAATATGAATGCGAATTAAAAATTCGTATTCCAGAGACAAGGAGGTGAGAAACATGGAGAAGAAGGTTTATGTTGAGCTGCCGCCCTTCACCGGACGGAATGTTCCCATTACTGAGATTGCCGCAGCAATGCACAAGGATGCTCAGTATGTACGAGTTGGCCTGCAAAAGGGCATTCTGAAATTCGGCTATGCCATCAAGCTGGATAATTCCAACGAGTACAACTACTACTGCCCTGACCGGAAAGTGTGGGAAGAAATCGGATATTTCCAGCCGGAGGCAGCCTAAAAAAGAAAAGAGCCCTCATCCTGGCAGATGAGAACTCTTTCGAGACAGTCCCAACGGCAGCTGCCGTGTGAACAATCTGTTTGCATGGATATTATAACACGGCAGCTGCCAATTTCAACAACGATTTTCAGGAGGTTATTTGAATTTGACAGCGTTACCAGACATTTTAAGAAAAGACGGTCTGTTCTGCTGTTGGCGGTATGAAGAAAGAAACGGAAGGAAAACAAAAGTTCCTTATCAACCGGATACCGGGCTTGGAGCCAAAAGCAATGATCCAAGCAGCTTCGTGTCCTACGATATCGCAGTACAGGCAAAGGGTTACGATGGTATCGGTCTTGGTATCTTCAACGGGATTTGCGCCATTGACCTGGACAACTGCGTGTCGGACAGCGGCTACTATACTGGGGTCACCGCAGAGATCGTCTCTCTGATGCACAGCTACACCGAATACAGCCCCAGTGGGAACGGATTGCACATTCTGTTCCGGGCAGACGGCTTCCAGTACGATACCAAACGATTTTATATCATGAACCATCAGGCCGGTATTGAAGTCTATGTGGCAGGCGCAACCAACAAGTATGTGACAGTAACCGGAAAAGTATGTGAGCAATATGATTTTGGAGATCGCACAGAGGAACTGCAAATCCTTTTGGATCGATTCATGGTCAGACCGGAAACCAATGCAGCAAATGCAATAAATGCAGGAAATCCCGACATGGACACCGCCGAACTTCTTCGGATGGCAAAAGCCAGCAAGAACGGAGCCACCTTTACTTCCCTCTGGGATGGTTCCACAATGGGATACGCTTCCCAGTCCGAAGCAGATTTGGCATTATGCAGTCACCTGGCATTCTGGACAAGAAAAGATGCAGAAAAAGTGGATGCCATGTTCCGCCAGTCTGGCCTGATGCGTGACAAATGGGATCGACAGCAAGCCGGAACGACCTACGGAGCTATTACCATCCAGAAAGCCATCGAAAACTGCAAAGAAGTTTATACGCCGAAAGCGGAAGCTATTCCGCAATTTCCACCCTTGATTCCGCTGACACCACAGTGGAGTGATCTGCCGCCATTTCCTGTGGATGCGTTGCCTGACACGATCCGAAGATATGTCAGCGCAGTTGCGGAGCACAGCCAGACAGCACCAGACATGGCGGCCGTGATCAGCCTTGGCGTCCTGGCGGTCTGCCTGCAAGGCAAATACAAGGTGGAAGGCACACCTGGCTATTATGAACCGCTGAGCCTTTACACCGTGGTGATCGCTGCCCCCGGCGAGCGCAAATCCAGCGTCATGCGGGATATGACCAAGTATCTCTACGAATACGAGCAGGAATACAATCAGTCCCGCAGCTTGGAAATTCGAGAAAACCGCTTACAGCGGGAATCGTTGGAGCGCCAAATCTCTGGTTTGCAAAAGAAGCTGGAACACAGGGAAGATCGTGAAACAGAACTGGAGCTTCGGCATCTGCAAGAGCAGCTTGAAGATATGCCTGAGCTGAAACCGGTCCGCTTCTTTGCCGACGACTGTTCCAGCGAAGCATTGACCAGCCTGATGGCTGCCAACGGCGGCGTGTTCTCCGTGATCTCCACCGAGGGCGGCATCTTCGATATTATGGCCGGGCGGTATTCCAACAAGGCCAATATCGACATCTGGCTGAAGGGGCATTGCGGCGATACCATCTATGTAGACAGAATGACCCGTGATGCGGAGTGTATCATGCACCCGGCCCTTTCTGCTATTCTCTCCATCCAGCCCAGTGTGTTGGATGAGATCATGTCCAACACCACCATGACAGGCCGGGGCCTGATAGCACGATTTCTGTATGCTTCGCCTCCATCCAGAATTGGCGGGCGAACCTTCCGCACCCCATCCATTCCCCCAGAGGTCAGCGCAGCCTATCGCAATCTGATATTTCGCCTGATGGCACTGCCAATCAGCGAGGATACTCAGACGCTGTATCTCTCCGAGAAAGCCTTTGACCTGATGGCCGACTACTTCCAGGAACACGAAAGGTTTCTGGCTGGTGAAGGTCAGGCCATCTCCGATTGGGCCAGCAAGTATATCGGGGCCGTTCTCCGGATTGCAGGACTTCTCCATGGTGCGGATATGGACGATGGCGAGAACGAGATTTCTGTATCGACCGTGAGCCGTGCAATTCAAATTGGAAAATACTTTCTGGCTCATTCCACCTATGCTTATTCCATGATGGGCACAGACCTGAGTATCCAGAAAGCCAAATTCGTGATGGCAAAGCTGAAAAAGAAGAACGTCGCCATGATCAAACGTTCCGATCTTTTTCAGATGTGCCGGGGCAAGTTTTTCAAGAAAACGGAGGAAATCTTTCCGACGTTGGAGCTTCTGGAAGGACACGGCTACCTCCGGATGGAAGAACCGGAACGGCAGTCAGCCGGAAGGCCAGCGGACGTGAGGATCTTCGTAAATCCCGCCGCAGCGTGAGCAGGAATATACTGCATTTATTGCATTTCCTGCTTAACCCTCGTAACCCCCGTCCCCACACCGAAATCCGCAGAGTTCCGTGTGGACAGGCAGGGAGAATATTACGGACTTCTCCCTGCCAACGGACGGAAAATCATGCGCATGACCGGCTGCGAATGAATTGCCGTCCGCACCGTCATTTGTGTCACAAATGGCGGTTGAGGCTCCCGCAGGAGCCGCACTCCCCCTCGGAGAGCGCAAAACTTTTGATGGCTCTGCTGTCAAAAGTGCTTTTGCGTTACTTTTGACAAAAGTAACAAAACCCGCCGCTGACGCGGCGAAAGGAAATCTTATTATAACTACTGTCTACTGTGAAATCGGAGGTGACAGGTATCAAACGGACTATCAGTGCTATGTCGGGCAAGGGTGTGATTGAGCATAATCGCCGCACCTATATTGCTGAAAATGTTGACTCGGAACGAACGCATCTGAACATCGAATACTGCTATACACCCATCGAGCAGGCGTATCATGAGCTGTTCGATGAAGCTCTGGCAGCGTACAACGCCAAACAGAAACGCAAAGACCGGTGCATCGAAAACTATTACAAAAAAATCTGTGACGGAGATCAGGAAAAGCCATTTTATGAGGTGATCTTCCAGATCGGAAACAAGGATGATATGTCTGCCGCCAGTAAGAACGGAGAACTGGCAAGGGCTATTTTGGACAAATTCATGCGGAGCTTCCAAGAGCGAAATCCCCATCTTCATGTGTTCTCTGCCCATCTGCACATGGACGAAGCCACGCCCCATCTTCACATTGATTTCATTCCGTTTACCACCGGAAGCAAGCGAGGTCTTTCCACCCGTGTATCTCTGAAACAGGCGCTTGCCGATCAGGGCATCACCGGCGAAGGACGCTCCATGACAGAGCGTGCCGTATGGGTGCAGAAAGAAAAAGAAGCACTGGCTGAGATCATGTTGGAGCATGGCATCGAGTGGGAGCAGAAAGGTGAACATCGGGAACATCTGAGTGTTCTGGAATATAAACGGGAACAGCGTACCCAGGAGCTGGCCGAGCTGGAGCAGACAATTGAGCGTGTTCAACAGCAGCAGGTTTCCATCAAGGCTGTGGAACAGATTGAAGCCAAGCCCCTGCCGCTGTCCTCTAAGGTGGCGCTGGATCGAGAGGATTACCAGGCACTTGTTACGGCCGCGCAGAAATTTGTTGTGCAGGAGAAACGGGAAGGAAAACTCAAAAAGCTCCTGAAGGAGGCCAAGGAAACCATTGCCGAACTGAAAAGCACCATTGCCGATCTCAAAGCGCAGCTGGCTGCGGCTACAAAGGAACTCTCGGAGTATAAATCTGTCCGTGGAAAACTCCGTATAGCGGAAGTGGAGCAGGAAAATAACAATCTTCGTAGCAAGCTCCATAGCTATGAAAATGTGATTTCCCGCAACAATCTGTGGTCATATTTCTCTCGGCACAGAGGAA
>JBJDYI010000216.1:0-1751 GCA_051867165.1 Faecousia sp.
CAGGAGTGCTGGACTGCCGCCCATGTCAACGCCTACCGGTATTTTGGCGGCGTCACACGGATGATTCAATGTGACAATCTGAAAACAGGCGTGGAAAAGCACGGAAAAGATGAGGTGGTTCTGAACAAATCCTACCAGGAGCTGGCGGAACATTATGCCACTGCCATCGTCCCGGCCAGAGTCAGAGCACCAAAAGATAAGGCAGCTGTGGAAGGAACCGTAGGGATTATCTCCACCTTTATTCTGGCGGCTCTGCGGAACCGGCAGTTCTTGTCCTTGCCGGAGCTTAACGAAGCGATTTGGGAGCGTCTTGAAGCATTCAACAACAAACCTTTCCAGAAGAAAAACGGCAGCAGAGCCAGTCTCTTCGCGGAGGAAAAGCCGTTCCTGCGACCTTTGCCGCCCTATCCATTCGAGCTTGCCACCTGGAAAAAGGCAACCGTTGGCCCCAACTACCATATTTCCGTGGAACGGATGAACTACTCGGTTCCCTTTGAGTATATCCGCCAGAAGGTGGATGTGCGTTTGACCAGGGCCACCGTGGAGGTATTCTACAATGGGAGCCGGATTTGTTCCCATCCCAGGCTGTACGGCAAATTCAACCAGTACAGCACCATTCAGGAGCACATGCCGCCTGACCACCAGAAATATGTGCAGTGGAACGGGGAAAGGTTTATCCGCTGGGCCGGTAAGATTGGCAGCAGCACGGAATGTGCTGTCCGTGCCATCCTCAGCAGCTACAAGGTGGAGCAGCAGGGGTATAAATCCTGCTTGGGACTGCTGAAGCTGGCTGACAAATATTCTGCGGAACGGCTGGAAAATGCCTGCAAGCGGGCATTGGAATATACGCCAAGGCCCTCTCTGAAAAATATCCAGGCAATTCTGGCATCCGGGCAGGACAAACTCCCCACGGAGCCGGAGCCCTTGTCTTCTTCCCAATACGGTTTCACCCGTGGCGCTGACTATTATGACAGGGGGAAGAAGAAATGCTGACAGAGACAACGATTACAAAGCTGCGGGAAATGCGTCTGAGTGTCATGGCCAATGCTCTGAAAGACCAGATGGCAGACCCTCAATTCCAGAATATGGCCTTTGAGGACAGGCTGGGGTTGTTGGTGGATGCGGAATGGAATGCCCGTAAGAACAACCATCTGCAAAAGCTGATCCGCCAGGCCACCTTCTCCGAACCCGGCGCTTGCCTGGAAAATGTGGAATACCTTCCAGACAGAAATCTGAAGCGGGAAGATCTGCTGCGGTTTGGCACCTGCGGCTATATTCAGGAACACCACAATATTCTGCTGTTGGGGGCCACTGGCAGTGGAAAGACCTATCTGGCATGTGCGCTGGGAATGGCGGCGGTCAGGCAGTTCCTGACAGTAAAGTACATCCGTCTTCCTGACCTACTGGTAGACTTTAACATTGCCAGAGGCAACGGAAGCATCCGAAAGCTCCTGGCCCAATACAAGAAGTACTCACTCCTGATTATTGACGAATGGCTTCTCTACCCCTTGAAGGAAACGGAAGCCAGAGACCTTCTGGAGATTATGGAGGCCAGGTACAAGAGGGCTTCTACGATCCTGTGTTCCCAGTTTGACATTCCGGGCTGGAGAGAGAAGCTCTCCGATCCGATCCTGGCAGATGCGATCTGTGACCGCATTGTCCATGACGCCTACACCATTGTCATTGGCGGCAAGGAGTCCATGCGGAAGCGGAAAGGCTTGCAGGAAACCTGAGGTAAGAGCCTGCGGCTC
>JBJDYI010000217.1:0-1748 GCA_051867165.1 Faecousia sp.
TCTTCCCCAGCACAGCAAGGGAGCCGGATGGCTCTTTTGCTCGTATACCGCTGTATTTTCCATAATGCCTATTCAATATCTTTGTGTACATTATGGCTTAGATATCTCATACTGACAGATTTTGAAGTCGCAGTGATGCGGCTATTTTTTATGCCCATTTTTAGGAGGTGACCCCATGCGCAAGCTGAAGAAATACAAGTCGACCCCTTTCATGGCAGAGGGGTCGCATTATGACAAAGCGGCAGCTGACTATGCGGTGATGTTCATCGAAAGTCTCTGCCACACCAAAGGAACCTGGGCCAGAAAGCCCTTTGAACTCATCGACTGGCAGGAGCAGATCATCCGGGACATCTTTGGAACGCTGAAGCCCAACGGATACCGTCAGTTCAATACCGCATACATCGAAATCCCCAAGAAACAGGGTAAATCCGAACTGGCCGCTGCGGTGGCCTTGCTTCTGACCTGCGGGGACGGCGAGGAACGGGCCGAGGTCTACGGATGCGCCGCTGACCGCCAGCAGGCGTCCATCGTGTTCAATGTGGCTGCGGATATGGTACGGATGTGCCCAGCTCTTAATAAGCGGGTCAAAATTCTCGACTCCCAGAAGCGCATCATTTACCAGCCCACCGGGAGTATCTACCAGGTGCTGTCCGCTGACGTGGGCAACAAGCACGGCTTCAATACCCATGGCGTGGTGTTTGACGAACTCCATACTCAGCCAAACCGCAAGCTGTACGATGTCATGACCAAAGGCTCCGGCGATGCCCGGATGCAGCCGCTGTATTTCCTCATCACCACCGCCGGGAACGATACGAACTCCATCTGCTACGAAGTCCACCAGAAGGCAAAGGACATTCTGGAAGGCCGCAAAACCGATCACACCTTCTACCCGGTGATTTACGGCGCGGATGAGGGTGATGACTGGACAGACCCGGAGGTTTGGAAAAAGGCCAACCCCTCCTTGGGCATTACGGTGGGCATAGACAAGGTGCAGGATGCCTGCGAGTCGGCAAAGCAGAATCCCGGCGAGGAGAACGCCTTTCGTCAGCTGCGTCTGAACCAGTGGGTCAAACAGGCCGTCCGCTGGATGCCCATGGACAAGTGGGACAAGTGCGCGTTCCCGGTCAACGAGGATGATCTGGAAGGCCGGGTTTGCTACGGCGGCCTGGACTTGTCCTCCACCACGGATATCACCGCCTTCGTGCTGGTGTTCCCACCCCAGGATGAGGACGATAAATACATGGTGCTTCCGTACTTCTGGATACCGGAGGACAATCTCGACCTCCGCGTCCGGCGCGACCATGTGCCTTATGATGTCTGGGAGCGCCAGGGAACGCTGCAGACCACCGAGGGCAATGTGGTTCACTACGGCTACATTGAGAAATTCATCGAGCGGCTGGGCGAACGATTCAATATCCGGGAGATCGCCTTCGACCGCTGGGGCGCTGTACAGATGGTGCAGAATCTGGAAGGTATGGGCTTTACGGTGGTTCCATTCGGGCAGGGCTTTAAAGATATGAGTCCTCCCACCAAGGAACTGATGAAGCTGGTTCTGGAAGAGAAAATTGCCCACGGTGGTCACCCGGTGCTGCGCTGGATGATGGACAACATCTTCATCCGCACCGACCCTGCTGGCAACATCAAGCCGGACAAGGAAAAATCCACAGAAAAGATCGACGGCGCGGTAGCCACCATTATGGCGCTGGATCGGGCGATCCGCTGTGGCAATGACACGGGTGCTTCCGTCT
>JBJDYI010000218.1:0-1738 GCA_051867165.1 Faecousia sp.
AATCAGCCGCAGAGCCTCGGGGAGCTGCGGAAAGGTGGCCCACATGAAAAGAGCGCTGTCCGGGGCCGCTATCTCGGCCACAGGCAGCGCACACAGCTCGTCAATGCTCATAGTGGGATAGTGTTTTTCAGCCGCACCCTGTACCTTTTTCGCTGTATAGCGCCAAGGGGGATCGGCGTAGATGATTGAATAGTTCCCGATAGTCATACTCCTTTCCCGCCTCCGGCCACGGCCAGCCGAGCCTCGTCAATGCGCTGGACGGCGGGGCCGAAAAAGGCCGGGGCGTTTTCAAAACAGAGGTAGCGGCGTCCCGTGTTCAGCGCAGCAACAGCGGTTGTGCCGGAGCCAGCGCAGATGTCGGCCACCACCTCACCCTCGCTTGTGTAGGTTTTGATGAAATACTCGCACAGCTCCACGGGCTTTTGCGTGGGATGGATGCCGCCCGTCACCGTAGGCACAAACAGCACATTCCCCGGATAGCGCCGCCCATCGTTGGACTGCGTACCTGTGCGCTCAAATTTCCCGTAGTTGGAGCTGGAGCCGCTGCGGGGATGGGTTTTGCGATACGGCTCCCCATAGGTGAATTGCGGGTTGTACTGCGGGGGCTTTTGGTAGAACACCAGAATGTTCTCCGACTTTTTCAGCGGCGCCCGGTTGGCGTTGAGAAAGCCCGTTCCCCGTTCCTTGTACCACACCCATTCATAGCGGAGCATGGCGAGGTTGGATGCCCCCAGCACCTTGTCAAAGGGGCATTGGGCAAACAGCAGCACAGCGCCGTTAGGCTTTACCGCCCAGCGCACCGCCTCCCACAGCGCCTCCAGCGGCAGGGGTACATCCCAATAGTTCCGGGTGGTGCCGTAGGGCGGATCGGTCAAGAGCATATCCACCGAATGACGGGGCTGGGCCAGTAGCCCTTCGATCCCGTCCATCAGGTACAGGCCGGAGGGCTTTGGGACATTTTGTCCCAAGGTTGTTTGGGTCAAATACGGCCTCCTTTCTCAATGGGCGCTGAAAATGCTCCGGGCAATGGAGCCAGTCTTGAACAGGCAGAAGCAGAGCAGCACCGTGTAGCCCATACAGCCCCAAATGGCCCCGATGGGATCTCCGCCCGTGGCGATGCCCTGTATCAGCACCGCATAGATGGCCACGCAGACGAGGATCAGCAGCCCTTGGAAGCCCACGGCGAACAGGGACTTTAGATAGTTCTGTCCGGTGCTGCCCAGCTCACGGTTGGAGAGGGTTGCCACAGGCAGCGGGGCAAGGCTGGTGAGCAGGTAAATCTCAATCATGCGCCCGTAGACGATCACAAAAATCACGATATTCAGCGCCCACATGGTCACATGAATGAGGAACGATTGGAGCCACAGCCCCAGCAGTTCCCCAAGGCCCATCGTTTCCAAGGTGGCCTCCAGCGTGTCGATCATGGAGGTGGATATATCCGTGGAGCCTTGCACGATCCCGGCGGCTCTGGCGATCACGCTTTGGGACACATCAAAGACCGCCATCACGATATTGAATGTGTTGGAAAGAATGAGGATGGCGCAGGCGGTTTTGAATATCCACTTGAAGAAAATCCAGTAGTCCAGATCGTGCAAATTGTTCTTTTCGATAATGAGCTGGATCAGCTCATAGGTGGCAACAAAGGTCAAGATCAGACCGGCTATCGGCAGTATCACCGTTTCGGAAAGCTGCCGTATGAGGGAAAAGACCCCGGCGTTCCACGCCGCCGGGGTCGTCC
>JBJDYI010000219.1:0-1729 GCA_051867165.1 Faecousia sp.
CCCATGGAGCCGGATTACAGCTATTGGGAAAAGCAGAACTGGCATGGTAAAAGCCGGCCCTGGTATCAGGGCTGACGATTCGGAGCCAACACATGATTCAGGACGCCGGTTACATATCAGGAGAAAAGGAAATGAAAGCATTGAAAAGGATACTGACTGTGCTGCTGGTCATTGCGGTGATTCTGACGGCGGCCTTTTTCGCCGGACGCTACGGATGGAAGCTGGGCGGTTTCCGCGCCTGTCAGAGCGCGGGGATTACCTCTGTGAAGGTTAGCGAGACGGCAGTACATATTACCGGTTTCTACCCCGGCTCGTTTCCGGAGGGATTCTGTGGTTACTATGCCAAGGAGCAGGACGGCAAGCTCTATGTGGGCTTCCGGTTCAGTGCCGTATTCGGCTTCTTTGAGACCGGGGACTTTGATATCACGATCCCGGTCAAGGGCGAGATCACGGAGGTGATTCTGAAAACCAGCATGAACGAAACCTCTGTCTGGAACACGCAGACCGGTTTCCTTCCCCAGTCGGAACAATATGGCGTGTATGTGAAGCTGGAGCGCAGCGATGTGTATTCCGTCTCCATGTCTTACGATGGCTTCAGCGGAGGCGTAAGTCACGCTGACTCCACAGCCATGGACAGCGGAGAATACTGCTTTATGGATAACGATATTATGATGGCCTCCAAGGAGGCAGATGCCCCGGTTCCCTTTACCATTACCGCAAAAGCAGCGGATGGGCACGTGGTGGCATCCAGCGAATTCTCTTTTGATGCCAATGTGGGGAAAATGTATCTGACCGTTACGCCAGAGGGCAGAATCATGGAGGACATAAATGATGAATCATAAAAAGAAAACTATTCTCAAATGGGTCTGCGGTTTCGTCGCCGCATTGCTGATTATCCTTGCCGCAGGCGCCTGGGGAATGTTCGGCACTTTTATCACAGCGGCAAACTGCATCGAAAAGCTGGAGGACGGCCTGTATTCCATGGAATTTAACGGCGATTACGGCTTTGATGACTTTCTGACCCAAGGCGGCGCTGCCAGCGACGGCGAAGTTGCGAATTATCTGGTATCGTTTCTGTCCCACGGCTTCTACAAAGTCAAAAGCGATGTGCAGACCGGGGAGTTTGGCTGTTCCACTATCTGTGTTGCCGACGAACACGGAATCACTTTTTTCGGCCGTAACTATGACTGGGAAGAATGTCAAGCCATGATCGTACACACCAAGCCCAAAGACGGTTATGAATCCGTTTCCACCTGCTGTCTCGATTTTCTGGGCTTTGGTGAGGACTATGCGCCCGACGGTTCCATGATGGAGCGGATGCAGACCCTGGCGGCTATCTATGTTCCCCTGGACGGCATGAATGAGAAGGGTCTGGTGGTGGCGGATCTGATGGCCGGAGACAAGGAAGAGACCCACCAGCGAACCGATAAGCCCGACCTGACAACCACCACAGCCATTCGGCTATTACTGGATCGTGCGTCAGATGTGGACGAAGCGATTGCACTGCTGCGGCAGTACGATATGAACTCCTCCATCGGCTCCGCCCATCATTTTTCCATTGCCGATGCCACTGGAAAGAGTGTGGTGGTGGAGTATGTGGACGGTGAGATGCTGGTCACGGAGACCAAGGTGGTTACCAACCACTATCTTTCCGACTGTGAAAAGCAGGGCGTTGGCTCGGAGCAGTCCCATCTCCGGTTTGATACCCTTTCCGCCTACACCGGCCCTG
>JBJDYI010000220.1:0-1726 GCA_051867165.1 Faecousia sp.
CATGATCTCCAGCATCATTCTGGCTCCCAGGCGGAAGCTGTTTTGGAACAGCAGGCATTCTGCCATGTCCTGAAATTCACGAACACTGTCCAGGTACTGTAAGAATAGTTTCCTCTGCGAGTCCGTGAGTGTGTCCTGCAGGCTTTCTTCATTTCGGCTGATACGCAGAAGTGCTTCCTTGTATTCTTTCGCGGAGGATGTATCATACTCGGACGGCTCGATATTGCCATACCAAAAATCTTCTAAGACGCTCATACCGCAGCCTCCCCATAGATGATTTCTTCGCGGACGATCTCTTCAGCTCTGGCCCGGATACCGTTCATCCTCTGCACCCACGCCATCGGATCGGCTGCTTTCAAGCTCTCAGTAACGCCTTCTGCGGTTTTCATTTGTTCGATCAGCGTTTCCATACGCTCCTGCGCCTGTTCGTTCAGGTCGGCGAGATATGTCCAAAGCTGCCCGGTGAGGATTAGTTCATTGAATCGGATGGGATGATATTCTCTCAGGTAATCCCGTTGCATTCTGCCCCAGTGACCAATGCTGCGGGTTTCTTCCGGGAGCTTCAGATCTGGGATTTCGTAATCCCCCACACGAATGTAATGGATGTTCCCCTTCATACTCAGTCCTCCACATAACCGGCAGGCTGGTAGCGCACGCCGGCTTCCATCAGCTTCTGCAATTCCAGCTGGGCATCGAAACGGTCCTGGGCTTCCATGACCACATCAGTGAGAATACTGTGGTCAGTATCCCACTTTTCCAGGCCCTCCAGATAGCGGCCACGGCGCTTGTCATCGATGATGAAGGGCATCACATCGTGCCGCAGGCACTCTTTGAACATAAGCAGGCGGCCAATGCGGCCATTTCCGTCCTCAAAAGGAAAAGTTCGCTCAAACCGGACATGGAAGTCTAAAATCGAACTTCTGTCCACATTTTTACAGTATTCATACTCGGAAATAAGGGCTTTCAGGTTGGCGCTGATGCGGTCAGCGGGCAAAAGGAAGGGTGCCCGGCGGTTTGAAGTTGCGGTGCGATACTGCCCGGAAATGACACGCTTTTTCCTTTCATCCACCGTGCCGAACATCAGCAGGAAATGCAGATTTTTGATGTACTTCTGGGTCAGCGGCTCGTCCACAGTATCCAAGATATAGTCCACGCAGAAGCAGTGGTTCAGGGCTTCAATCACATCTGAAACCTTCATAGGCTCAAAGCTGACGGACACCTTTCCTTTCTTGAAAATGGTCTCGATCTGGTTCCGGGTCAGTCGGTTGCTTGCCATCCGACAGGAACAATAAGTGAGGTTAATCTGGACATAATCGTATAAACCGTGGTAATTTTTCTTCTTTTTCTGGCGAATCAGTTTCAGCGCCAGAGGGGGCAGCGGTTCGGGTTCTTCATTCGGGATTTCAACTCTGACCGGCTTTTTCGCACTTGCTGGTATCAACCAGACACCATCTTTTTGTTCGGCTCCTGTGATTCTCCCCTGTCTGCAATAACGTCGGACAAGCTGTTCTGTGACTTTCCAATTTTCTGCTGCTGTCTTTGCAGTGATGTAATCCATACAAATTCAATTCCTTTCAGCGGTTCGTTTTCCCCTGGTCGCGGCGACAAGACGAAACACGCGAAACACCCCGATTTCGCGAAACTTTTCGTACCAGAGTTTTTACCAGAATTACGACGAAACACTGTATACCAGCTGACAGATAATGGATTTTTATGCGATATAATT
>JBJDYI010000221.1:0-1724 GCA_051867165.1 Faecousia sp.
TGAAGTGTACCCTTTGTCAAGGACAATTTGATTCTGAGGGGTAGAAAAAAATTCGACCCCATGATATGATGGAACTGCTTTACCATCACGGAGGATAGTGCAACGCTGGGGAGCGACACGAGCGCCGGGATGGGTTTGCGGAAGGCAGTGCAGTCATATGCGCTGCCTTTTCCACTGCCTTCCGGAAACAAATGCGATAAACCCACTGTCAGTCTTCTGAGCTGTACAGAGGGAGCGGATAAACCCCCGTTGTCAGGTATTGATAATACTCCACCGGAGACAATTTGAGCAGCTCCCACTGGTAACGGTCGTTGTTGTAGTAATCGATCTGGTCGTCCACAATTTTTTTGACTTCCAGGAAAGAAACAGCACTGGCAATAGCATCCCGGATCTCGTCCTTCATGTGTCCGAAGAAGCTTTCTTGCGGTGCGTTGTCCCAGCAGTTTCCTTTTCGGGACATGGATTGAACGAATTGGTTGTCTTGCAGCTTCTGGATGAAGGCGTGGCTGGTGTAGTGACAGCCTTGGTCGGAATGGATAATGGTGGTGTTGTCCAGTGTGCAGCCATGCTCCTTCACCAACTGATCTACTGTATCCAGGACAAAGGCGACTTCCAGAGACTCACTCAGCTGGTAGGCCAATACCTCCCTCGTTGCGGCATCCAGGATGGTGGACAGGTAGCATTTACCCCCTGTGTAGAACAGGTAGGTGATATCCGTCAGGAGTATCTTTCGGGGACCGTACTCGAAGAAATTTCGTTGGACAACGTTGGGAAATGTGCGGTTTGTTTTCAAACCCCTTGCCATTTGTTTGTAGGGATTCTCTCTCCGAATCGGGCATTTTAGTCCGTATTTCTTCATTAGCCGTCGAATTTTCTTGAGATTCATCCGAATGTCCTGATGCAGCAGCCGCATGTAGATTCCCCTGGCCCCCTTGGGCCGTCCCCGAAAGCGGTAGGCTTCCAGTATCAGCGCAAAGTCTCCCTCATCGTCCCGCTCTCGCTGCTGCCGGACCGTGGCGCTGCTTTGCCAGGCATAAAATCCGGAGCGGGACACGCCTGCAATCTGGCACATCCAGGTGATGTTCAGCAGATTCCCATCGGCCTGGATTGCAGCCTGGATCAGGCTGTACTTTACTTCGGCTGGTGCTTCAATTCCCATTGTTTCCGAGCCTCCATATTGGCCATTTGCAGTTTTTTTAAAAACTCGACTTCCTGCTTGGTGTATTCTAATTCGTGGGTCAGCCAGCGGACACGGGCCTCTAAATCCATTTCCTCTGCTGGAGGCGTTGGCATCTTGCCATTGTATTTACGCTTATCCTCGAAGTTGCCTTTCTCCTTAGCTTCCCGGTTCAGACGGTAGGACAGATTCTCAAGCCGCTTCCCACCCATAATTTCCGGTTCGATCCCACATTCTCTCAACACCTCACGAAGTTTTCGCCCCTGCTGTTTCTGCTCTATTAGGTAGAGCTTAAACTCCGGTTTGAACATAACGCTAGCCTCATTGACATATGCCACATGGGGACTTCTCTGGAGAAGTTCAATTTGCTCCTGTGTCAGTTTTGCCATTTTTGTACCCAACCTTTCCCCTTGATTGTTAGGTACATCTTATCACAAAAACCACCACTAGAAAACTGTCCACAACATGGGGTTCCGCCCCTTAAGGGCTGTCCCTGTGAGGGTACGACCCCTCACCCCTTGTGTCCATTTTCTAGGGTACAGTTTAG